>QNAV01000127.1:0-4360 GCA_003641585.1 Thermotoga sp.
CGTTTCTCAACTCTCAAACGACAGGGAGATGATGGCATTTCAGGTTCACGGTATCTCATTGAAAAGTCTGTTACTGCCATTTCTCATCATTTCACTGTTTTTGAGCGGCATAACTTACTATCTAAGTGATTATCTAGTTCCTGCGTATAACACCAAGGTTGAAGATGTACTATCTAAGTATGTCTACAGGAGACCTCAGACTTTCATAGCTGAGAACATCCTCACGAAATTAGGTGAAAATCAGTATTTTTACGTGAAAAAGTACGATGAGAAAAACGAAACGCTGTGGGACGTTGTCCTATTCAGGTATGGGAAGGAAGAATCCATAATAACCGCGAAGAAAGTCGTGAAAGAAAAAGGGAAATGGTATCTGTACGACGGAAAATACTACACCGTGGATAAGGATGGATTTTTGAAGATCGATGCGAGGTTTTCGAAAATGGAACTAGATATAGAAAAGGATTTGGAGAATTACTTGAGGCTTGGAAAGTCCCCCAGAGAGATGAAGGGGAGTGAGATAAGGAGCAAGATCATTTTCTTCAAGAAAGTTGGTATAGATACAGCTCCTCTGATAGTGGAATTGTACTCAAGATATGCGAACGCTCTTGGGCCTCTCATAATAGTCCTGGTTGGCATTCCGCTTTCTCTTCTTTTCAACTTCAAAAGCAAATCATGGGGTGTGATTTTCACTTTTATCCTGGTTGTGCTGTATCAAGGTTCCAGTGCATGGTTGTGCGCCATGGGGAAAGAAAGACTGATATCGCCAAATCTAGCTCCTTGGATACCAGATATTGTGTTTTCGATATCTGGTCTTTTGCTTTTCATTTTGCTTGATACAACCAGCGCTTACAGAATTAGGGAGATTCTATCGAAGTTCTTCATATTTCTAGTGATAATTCTTCCTGTGACTTTGGGTTTTTCAACGGAAGTTACTATAACAGCCGACCACGTTATGAAATACAGAGATAAAGTCGTATTCTCCGGAAACGTAGAAGTTCATTATAAGGATTCCGTAACGAAAGCTTCCACCTTAGTAGCCATCTTGAACGATGAAGGTAAAGTAACGGAAGTTGTATCGGAAGGAACAGTAACTTATGTTAAGAAAGACATAGTCTTGAACGTTGAGAAGATGAGGTTCATCTTCGAAGAGGAGAGAGCATTCATAGCCGGTATAAGAGGGGAGAGTTTTTTTAAGGATGAAAAGGGTAAGAAACATAAAGTTTACATAGGAGGAACCAGTGGCACCGTTGAAAGGGGATTAACCGGGATAAAGTATGGTTATGTTACAACATGTAATCTCGCAGAACCTCACTATAAAATATCGGCGGTATTCGTTGAACTCAAGGAAAACGAATACATGGTAGCGTATCATGCCATTTTTCATATCTTAGGAATTCCTGTAATGTATTATCCCATTTATTTTTCATCGTTGAAAGGAGGGCCTCAACCTCTTATATTCAGTTTCAGCCTTTCATCGAAGGAAGGATTGATCATCACAAGTACCTACAACATCCCCTACAGTTCAACGGGTCTTGTAACCATAACTAGAAGGAGTGTCGAAAAGGGTGAAAAGGCGGGACGTTACATAACTCTTGAATGGAAAGATAAGGTATATGGCAAGGATATGTCGATGAGTTTTTCAAGGTCATCGGAGGATTCATACACTCTCTCCTTTAAAATATCGAAACTCGCTTTCATTTTGCCATCCACCTTCAGTTTCTCTCACAAAGTAACTGGTGATACCTTTAACACCGTGTTGAACCTCTCAGGAATAGAAAAAGTTGGTAAGGGAAAGTATGGATACGTCTTGGAAAGAAAATCGACATCAAGCAATGTATCATACAAGATTCCTTACGTGTTCGCAGAAAAAGTTTCGATACCAACACCCATTGGTGACCTGGCGATACAGAAGTTCTCTCATAAAGGGGATTTAAGCTACAAGGAAGGAAACTTCTTTGACCATCTAAAAGATATGAGCTCTTCTGGAAACTACACGATGGTTTTTGCAACAAAGGAATGGTACATTTTAAAATCTGTTAAAACGACTCTCAAAGGGTCTTATTCATTCAAAGAGTTTGGACTCGTCAACCATCAAAACCTCTTGGATTTTCTTTTCGATCTCAAAGGATTCTCAATTGGAACTTTTCCTAAATACTCGTTCGATCACAACATTCTGATAGGATTCAAGGAGAAGAAGGATGAGGATATGAGATACCGGATAGCGAATGTTTTCAAAAACACCCTCGCTTTCTCTGCTAAAGGCTTTTCCTTCGTTTTGGCTCACAACTATGTGGATGCTTTTGGTAAGTCTCCCGAGAGTTTTTCGAGTGGAAAGAACGCAAATTTTCTGAACATATCTTCTAAGATGAGTTTTCCTCCTCTTCTCAATACGACGATATCCATGGCGACGAAGTACGATTTCATGAAAAAGGAAAGGAATTGGTCTGATCCTAAGGTAGAAACAACGAGTTCTTTTTCAATAGGAAGCGTTGATTTCTCTATCAAAACTTCCACGTTGTACAAGCTATACGAGCCGGAGAAAACCACAACGAAGTATACGTTCTCGCAAGCTTATGGTTCCTTGAAAAACTCTGTATCATTTCTTTATAGGTACGGTGAGGAGAAACACGTGAAAGAAATCACCGATATTCTGAAAATATCTGGTCGCGAGTTTCTCTTCATGAGAAGGCCTAGTTTAACGTTGAAAACGATTTTTGAATTGGAAACAAAAAAGGTAAAGAAGAGCACATTGTCCGGCAGTTTCTACATAGGAAAAGCAAAGAACAAGATTTCTCTGAGCTACGTTAAGGATTCGTATTTTAAGTTGACCTACGGTCTGATATCGTTCGATCCGACAGTCTCGATCAGTTTAACGTCCAAAAAAAGGGACAGTGAGTGGAAGATGGACAAGATGACGTTGAAAATAGGGAAAAGTCTTCATTGTTGGGGTATGAGCTTTGAGAGTTCTTTCGGTAAAGATTTGAAGGTTGAAAAGCTTGCTTTCAAATTCTACATAAAGGAATTCCCGGACAAAGGTTTTTCGTTCGATCCAAAAACGGGAGAATTCGGCTTCAGTCTTTTCTGAAGGGGTGATATCCTTGAGGGTTCCTCCACACAATCTCGAAGCTGAAGAGGCGGTCATAGGTAGCATTTTGATAGATCCTTCTGTAATAAACGATGTTTTAGAAGTTCTCACCCATCAAGATTTCTATTTGAAAAAGCATCAGTACATATTTCAAGCCATAGAGAAACTCTACGATGAAGTAAAGCCCATAGACATAGTATCGGTGTGTGATGAACTCAAGTCCATGGGGAGACTCTCCGATGTTGGAGGAGAACTCGAAGTTGCAAGACTTGCAGAATCCGTTCCAACATCTGCTCATGCACTTCATTACGCTCAGATAGTCCGTGATAAATCGATATTGAGACAACTCATAGAATCATCCAGAAAGATAACCGAGACTGCTTACTCCGAGGGTGACGTCGATGAAATACTGGATTCGGCGGAGAGATTGATATTTGAGATAGCGGAGTCCAGGACCACGAAGACGTACGATCACATAAGTGGTATCATGCACCAAGTATTTGAAAATCTTGAAAAATTCAGGGAAAAGAGTCAAATGGTAGAGACCGGAGTGTTGGTCACAGGTTTCCCAACGGGTTATAGAGAACTGGACAAGCAAACGACAGGATTTCATAAATCCGATCTTGTCATCGTTGCTGCAAGACCATCTATGGGGAAAACGGCCTTTGCTCTCTCAATAGCCAAAAACATGGCAGTGAGATTCAACATACCTGTTGGAATATTCAGCCTTGAGATGTCCAAGGAGCAACTCGCTCAAAGGCTTCTCTGCATGGAAGCAGGTGTCGATCTTCACAGGTTGAGAACAGGCTATCTAAACGAGGATGAGTGGGAAAGATTGACCCTCGCTGCATCAAAGCTCTATAAAGCTAGCATAGTGGTAGACGATGAAACCGCCCTGGACCCCAGAACTTTAAGGGCCAAAGCAAGACGTATGAAGAGAGAATATGGTGTGGAAGTCTTCTTCGTTGATTATCTCCAGCTCATGCACATAAAGGGATTTAGGGAGAACAGGCAGCAAGAGATATCCGAGATATCAAGATCCATGAAGTTGTTGGCGAGAGAACTCGATGTTGTGGTTGTTGCACTTTCTCAGCTCTCAAGAGCGGTAGAGCAGAGAGAGGATAAAAGGCCAAGACTCAGTGACCTGAGAGAATCGGGAGCCATTGAACAGGATGCAGATACCGTCCTCTTCATTTACAGAGAGGAGTATTACAAGAAAACTGAAAGGATCAAGGAGCCTCATGAGGCAGAGGTAATAATAGGAAAGCAAAGGAA
>QNAV01000128.1:0-4323 GCA_003641585.1 Thermotoga sp.
AGTTGCACTCACATGAGGAGGTTTTGGATTTTGTGTATTACGTTATTGGAACTACCATGGAAGCAAACGAAGTGGTTCCTGCAGCAGTATCAATTTTTCTATATGCAAAAGATGATGTATGGCTTGCTATACGACTTGGTGCTTCTATTGGAGGTGATACCGACACCATTGCTGCAATATCCGGAGCCCTTTCCTGCCTTTATGCCAGAGGGCATAACATTCCCGACAATATCATCGAAGAAGTGTTATGTATCAACAATTTGAATCTTTCGAGATATGAAAAGATGGTACAAAAAATGCTTGTATAAACTGATTTCATCCTGTTATCAATTTCCTTGCTTTGCTTGACATAGAACCCGTGTTAGAATATAATCTTGAGAGCAGGATAGGGGCCAGCGTAGCTCAACTGGTAGAGCGACTGATTTGTAATCAGTAGGTTGTGGGTTCGAGTCCCACCGCTGGCTCCAGAGAAAGATCGGTGGGGTGCCCGAGCGGCCAAAGGGGGCAGACTGTAAATCTGCTGGCGGAACGCCTTCGGAGGTTCAAATCCTCCCCCCACCACCAGAATTCGAAAGTCGTGGTAGAGAGGGTGAAGATGATGAGAATAAGGATCGTTCTCAAGTGTTCAGAATGCGGAAGCAGAAATTACTACACCACGAAAAACAGAGACAGAAAGCAGAAACTACAGCTTAGAAAATACTGCCCAAGATGTAATAGGCATACGGTGCATGTTGAAACCAAATGAGGTTATGTGCAGGGCCGTAGCTCAATTGGTAGAGCGCCGGTCTCCAAAATCGGAGGTTGCAGGTTCGAGTCCTGCCGGCCCTGCCAATTTTTTTGTGTAAGAAGGGGGAAAGAAGATGGAAAAGCTGAGAAGGTTCTTCAAAGAAGTGAAAACGGAGGCAAAGAAAACACATTGGCCGAATTGGCACGAGCTTGTTGGTTCCACAACGGTTGTGGTTTTCATCCTTATCACTATGGGTGTGTATTTCTTCATTCTTGACCTTTTCTTCTCTGGTTTCATGAGGACACTATTAGGAATGTTAGGGATAAGGTGATAAAGGTATGAGGAAGAAATGGTACATCCTTCAAACGATGTCTGGATATGAATACGCTGTAAAGGAAAATCTGGAGAATAAAGTGGAGGCGACAGGTGCACATCATCTCGTTGGAAGGGTTGTCATACCTGAAGAGGTTGTACTTGATGTTTCTTCGAAATCATCGGATAGATACATCCTTTCCCCCAACGCCAAACTTCATGTTTCATCTGGGAAGAACGTCGAAAAAGGGGAAATTCTAGCAGAAGAGCCTCCGATCCATGTCAGAAGGCATGGAAGGATAGATGATATCAAGAACGTCAGAAAGATAGTAATAGAAACCATAGATAGAAAATACACGAAAACTTATTATGTACCGGAGAGTGCCGGTGTGGAAACAGGACTTAAGATAGGAACCAGGGTGAGGCAGGGTATGCCTCTGAGTCGGGATGGAGAATACATATGTGAACTCGATGGAAGAATAGTTGAAATAGCCAAGATGAAAAGAGTGACTATAAAAGCAAAGGATGATGAAGAAGATATATATCACATACCTCTGGAGGTCTTTAACAGGAATTTGGTGAGAAAAGGCCAGGAGGTCAAAGCAGGGGACCTTCTTGCGGAAGGCAAGAAGTACTTTGCAAAGACCTCAGGAAAAGTGGAAGTTTTGGATCTTGGAACTAGGAAAGAAATACGAATTTTGAAAACGAAGAAGAAAAGGTTCTTCCCTGGATACGTCTTCGTTGAGATGATCATGAATGACGAAACGTATCAGTTTGTCAGAACGGTTCCCAACGTTATAGGTTTCGTATCTGTAGGAGGCCAGCCCATACCACTGAGAGAAAGAGAAGCGAGGGCTATACTGAGATTAGCGGGTCTTGAAGAATATGAAGAGAAGAAGAAACCCATTAAAGTGGAGTTCGACTTCAACGTGGGAGATACGGTGAAGATAATAAGTGGTCCTTTCGAAGATTTTGCAGGAATCGTGAAGGAGATAGATCCAGAAAAGCAAGAACTCAAGGTTTCAGTCACCATATTCGGAAGAGAAACTCCTGTTGTGCTCCATGTATCGGAAGTTGAGAAGATAGAATGATGTGGGAGGGTTATCCCCGAACCACGTAAGGAGGGTCAGATATGGCGAAAAAGGTGATAGCAGAGATAAGGCTTCAACTTCCTGCTGGAAAGGCAACTCCAGCTCCCCCAGTTGGACCCGCGTTGGGACAGAGGGGAGTAAATATCATGGAGTTCTGTAAGAGATTCAATGCTCAAACAGCGGATAAAGCAGGTATGCTTCTTCCTGTCATCATAACAGTTTACGAGGATAGATCTTTCACTTTCATCGTCAAAACTCCGCCTGCCTCTTTTCTCTTGAAAAAAGCGGCAGGTCTCGATAAGGGTTCCTCAGAGGCCAAAAGAAAAGTGGTTGGAAGGGTGACAAGAAAGCAGATAGAGGAAATAGCGAAGATAAAAATGCCAGACCTCAACACTGATGATCTGGAAGCAGCCATGAGGATAATCGAAGGTACGGCGAAGAGTATGGGAATAGAAGTTGTCGAAGGTTGATGTGAAAGGAGGAGGCAGTCATGCCGAAGCACTCCAGAAGGTATCTTGAGGTTAGAAAACTTGTTGATAGGATGAAGTATTACGACGTGGATGAAGCGATAGATCTCGTTAAGAAAACTGCTACAGCCAAATTCGATGAAACGATAGAATTACATCTTGCGACAAGTATAGATTACAGAAAGCCAGATCAGCACGTTAGAGGGACCATATCTCTGCCTCATGGAACGGGAAAAAAGGTGAAAGTTTTGGTATTCGCAAAAGGAGACAAGGCGAAAGAAGCTCAAGAAGCAGGTGCAGATTATGTGGGAGCGGAAGATCTCGTTGAGAAAATAGAGAAAGAGGGATTTCTTGATTTCGATGTCGCTATTGCAACTCCTGATATGATGAGGGTTATTGGAAGACTGGGAAAGATTCTGGGGCCAAGAGGTCTGATGCCTTCGCCAAAATCCGGAACTGTGACGCAGGAAGTGGGAGAAACGGTCAAAGAATTCAAAAAAGGAAGAGTTGAAGTCAGGACGGATAAAACAGGAAACCTTCACATACCAATAGGAAAGAGATCATTCACAGACGATCAACTGAAAGAAAACTTGCTCTCAGCAATAGAGCAGATAATGGCAATGAAACCATCGGGAGTCAAAGGACAGTTCATAAGAAAAGCGGTGGTTGCTTCAACCATGGGACCTGGTATAAAATTGGATCTTGGAAAGCTGTTATCTAAAAAAAAGTGAATGATGTGGTGCCGTAGACGGCAGGTTCTTAAAGGGACTATCCCGCCTGCCCGAGGCACACGGAAGATGTGCAGATTCCTTTCGTGGGCCTTGGGAGGCCCACGAAATTTTTCTAGGAGGTGAAAGTTTTGCTGACCAGGGAAGAAAAGAAAAGGATAGTTGAGGAGATGACGGAGATTTTGAAAAACTCTTCTCTGATCCTCTTCACAGATTTCACGGGTTTAAGTGTTGAGCAGATAAGTGAGTTAAGAGCAAGAATAAGAGAAAAATATGGAAAGGAGGCAAGATACAGAGTTGTGAAAAACACTTTGCTTGGTTTTGCCCTTGAAAGAGCTGGCTTTGATCCCCAGGATTACAAAGAATTTCTATTTGGCCCCACGGCGGTGCTTTATGTTCTGAAAGGAGATCCTGTGGAAGCTGTAAAGATAATCTACAGCTTCTACAAGGAGAAAAAACTTGAAAAATTCAAATTCAAGGGAGGATTTCTCGAGAGAAAGAGGTTCTCTGCGGAAGAAGTTGAAAACATAGCAAAACTCCCATCCAAGGAAGAGTTGTATGCAATGATAGTTGGAAGATTAAAAGGGCCTATAAATGGCCTTGTATTCGTTCTGAGTGGAATATTGAGAAACTTGCTTTATGTTCTTAACGCAATTAAAGATAAAAAACAATAATTACGGAGGTGATTTTTTATGACAATCGATGAGATCATACAGGCTATCGAACAGATGACGGTATCAGAGCTTGCAGAGCTCGTCAAGAGACTCGAAGACAAGTTTGGAGTGACAGCTGCCGCTCCCGTTGCAGTTGCAGCACCAGCTGCAGGGGCAGTTGGAACAGGTGCTGCTGAGGAAGAGAAAACAGAATTCGATGTTGTTCTGAAGAGTTTCGGTCAGAACAAGATCCAGGTTATAAAGGTTGTAAGGGAGATAACAAGCCTCGGACTCAAGGAAGCGAAAGATCTTGTAGAGAAAGCAGGAACGCCAGATGCCGTCGTC
>QNAV01000129.1:0-4323 GCA_003641585.1 Thermotoga sp.
CCTTGATTCTATCGGTACTCTTTGGAGAGAGGAGAAAGAAGGAGATAGAAGAGAGTGGTCTGTCTTATCTTTTCGCGGTGTCAGGACTCCACGTGGGACTCTCGTATATATTTTTCAACACCTTGATATCTTTCATAACGTGGCGGAGAATCCTGAGGAGTTCCCTCTCTTTGATCTTCACAGGTATATATGTATCATCCATAGCTACCCCTTCGGCTTTCAGAGCATTTATCATGATTTTCCTGTGGGAGATATTCCACATGATGGGTAAGAAGAGACATCCTCTAGAGATCATGAGTATAGCGGGTACTTTCATGCTATTTTCAGATCCTTCCCAGATATTATCTCCTTCATTCCTGATGAGCTTTGGAGCGACTTCTATGATCCTACTGGCGTTGAGCAGATCGAAGAATGTTTTTATAGTATCCCTTTATGCCTATTTAGGAGCACTCCCTTTTCTTGCTTTATTCTTCCAAAAGATTCATCCTTTATCTTTTTTAATAGGGATTCCCACTTCTTTTCTCATTATTCCCATGTTTTGGACGAGCATTGCTTCCTTTTTCCTATACACTGTGAGCTTAAAAACACTGTCTTCACTTCTTATAAAAGGCATGTTGCCTTTTGAAAAACTGCTGGAATGGATTCTGAAGATTTCATCAAATACGTTGAAACTGAACGTATCGTTTCCATTCTACATCATCTTTGTATGTTTGCTCTTTCTCATCTTTCTCTTACATTTTGAACAGACTCCATAAAACTTTATATCGTGAGTATCAATGGAGAAACCAGTCTCCTTCTCCAACCTTTCGATCAATTCTTTAACGAGTTCATCGTTTATTTCAACTATCCTTCCGCATTCTTTACAGATAAGGTGCTGGTGGTAAGCGTTATCCCTTTCCACTATTTCGTATCTGTACATACCATCTCCAAAATCGAGTTTTCTCAGAAACCCCAAATCCGTTAAAAGCTCAATGGTTCTGTAGACAGTGGCTTTACTTATTCTGTATTTCTTACCAAGGAGAATCCTGTAAACGTCCTCTGCTCCAAGATGTTTATCATCAGATTCCATAAAGACTCTGAGGACAGCTTCTCGTTGAACTGTCATTCTGTACTTTCTTTTTTTCAACTCACTCCTTAGAAGATCGTAAACCATTAAGATGTTCACCTCCTCATATGTTCATAATAGGTTTTATGTCTATTTTCCATCCCGTCAATTTGGCGGCAAGCCTTGCATTCTGCCCTCCTTTTCCTATGGCGAGGGAGAGTTGAGTTGGTGGAACCAAAACTCTCGCTACTTTTCTCTCTGCATCCAGAACTTCGACTTCTATGACAGAAGCAGGTGCTAAGGCGTTGGCTATGAACTGTTTTGGGTCTTCGGACCATCTGAGAACATCCAGTTTTTCTCCCTTTATCTCCTTTAAGATAGCTGCTATTCTGCTGCCTCCTTCTCCTATACATGCCCCCACAGGATCCACCTGCGGGTTATTTGAGGATACAGCAACTTTTGTTCTGATACCTGGTTCTCTGGCAATAGCCTTCACTTCAACGACACCGTTTTCTATCTCCGGTATCTCCAGCTTCATGAGACCTATTATGAAATCTGGTACCGTTCTGCTCACCAGAATTTTCGGTCCTTTCGTTGTTTTCTTAACATCAAGTATGTAAACCTTTATGAGGCTGCCCGCTGAGAGCTCCTCGCCTGGTATCCATTCTCTCTTTGGAAGTCGCGTTTCAAGTTTTCCGATCCTTATATCCGCCCAATCAGCCGTTACCCGTATTATCTCCGCTGTCGTAACGGACCCTTTAAGTTCCGAATACTGCTCGTACTGTTTTTCTTTCTCGAGTTCTCTGATTTTCTGTATGAGAACCTGCTTCGCTGTTTGAGCAGCAATTCTACCGAATTTTCTGGCGTTCAGCTCTCTCTTCACAATCGAACCTATCTGGGCTTCTGGATCTATTTTCTTCGCTTCTTCCAATGATATCTGAAGTGCCGGGTTTTCAACGCTTTCAACAACTTCCAATATCTGATACAGCTTTATACTACCTGTATTCCTATCTATCTTCACCTCCACGTTTCTCGAACTACCAAAATTTTTTCTGTAAGCACTCATGAGTGCCTTTTCAAGAATCTGAAAAACTTCCTCTTTGGATATACCTTTTTCTTCTTCAAGTTGATCCAGAGCTTCCAACAGACCTATGTTCATACAGATTCACCTCCTTTAGAACTCAACCTCAAGTCTGGCTTCTTTCAGATCTTTAACATCTATATCCTTCAGAACCTTCCCATCCAGGACTTTAACAACACCATTTTCGTATCCCTTGATCCTTCCTATTATCACCCTTCCATCCTTGAAGATGAATTTTGCGAGTTTCCCGGTGAACCTTATAAAATCCTTCTCATCTCTCAAAGGTCTATCCAATCCAGGTGAGGAAACTTCAAGAATGTACGACCTGTCAATTATGTTTTCGGAATCCAGAAATCTTTCAAGATCTCTAGAAACCAACTCACATTGCCTTATACTCACATATCCTACCGGGTTATCTATGATGATCCTTAAAACCCATCCCTTACTTTCTCTTCTGTAATGGACATCGAAGACTTCAAGGCCGTACCTTTCTGCTACCTTTTTTGCTTCCTCCTTTACGGTCTCAACGATTCTCTCTGTATCCATAGCGATCCCCTCCCTGTAACGAAAAACCGGGACGGTGTGTCCCGGCCTGGCGGAGAGGGTGGGATTTGAACCCACGGGTGGGTTTTGCCCACCACACGCTCTCCAGGCGTGCGCCTTAGACCCCTCGGCCACCTCTCCGAAATAACATTATATTTCAACAACATCGTTTAGTCAAGGAAAAGCGGAAAAAGTATTGCTGATACCTTCTAGACGATTCTTTAACTTCAAAATTCAATTATTTGCTTCAGCAAATTTTTGTAATATAATCATGTTTGAACAATCTTTCATATGATAAGAGCAGTTTAATCATTGAGCGGGAAAGCACACTGAATTTGAGTGAGGTGATGTTCATGAAGATTCTGATCATGGTATTCATTGTTATTTCATCTTTGATCTTCTCACAATATCAGCTTCCCCAACCTCCTCAGCAGCAACAGCAGCAACCCTTCCAAATGCAACCCACCATCCCAAATTATCCAGTCCCTCAATGGTTGAAAAAAGGGCTTGTTCTCATTTACAACTTCCGAATAAGTGGGCAACAGGGTGTACCAACTCAGCAGATGCCTATGCAAGTCTCTGGAAACCTCGTGTTTCTCGTGGAGGATGTGGGACAATATAGTTTCGTGTTCAGAATGTTTCAAGTTATCAGCAATCCTCCTACTCTGTCAACAAGTGTAAGTGGTGGAAGTGGTACGATGAGCACGTTCCATGTAAATCCAAAGTACCTTCAGGATCTTGCAAGAGGAGCAAATCCGAATATGACGATTCAGGGAAACACCATCATCATGAAGGAACAAGGGACGGAGCAAAGAATAACCGTTGATCCTGGAACAGGTATCATGATGAACATGTCGGTAAGCAGTCAAGGCAATGTGATTTATTCCCTGAATTATGCCGGTTATACTTACATATCTCTTCCTCAAACCACGGGACTTCCGAATGTTGCAAGAGGAAATTACACATACACGCTGTCTGTAGAATCACAGATGTATGGTGGAGCCGTTCAAGTGGGAACGATATCGTACAATTTCACAGGGGAAAACCAAGGTTTTGCAATGTACAATGTTTCCATGACAACTACAACGATGCAGAGAGGTCAGATGCCAAGTAGTATTCTGTTCGGTGGAAGCTTTGAAGGTCCATTCTATATCAATCCACAGGTATTTGTGAATCTTCAACCCGGATCAGTTATTTACACCATTCAAAACACTGGTATCCAACTGGTTCATGGCGGAATGGAAGGAAATTTTGTAAGACTTCAGTATATGGTGAATGGCAAGCCTTTGGTTACAGAATACGTAGATCCAAACACAGGGCTTAAAACAAGGATTGTAACGACAAGTCAAATGGGTAAAGTTATTCAGCGGCTAAGTCAAACACCAGCTGGTGGGGGACTTCCAACGACTCCCCAGCTTCCTGGGACACCCCAGCTTCCTGGAGGACCTCAACCACCGAGTGGCCCACAGCTTCCGGGTGGGGGTTCCCAGCCTCCTCTTCCTCCATCTGGAGGTGGTACAACCACCCCATCTTTACCCGGTGGGGGTGCATCAGGTCCTCAACTTCCAACAGGGCAACCTCAACTACCAAGTGCTCCACAACCTGCTAGAGAGCCTCAATTACCAGGTGGAGGAACATCAGGTCCCCAACTTCC
>QNAV01000130.1:0-4309 GCA_003641585.1 Thermotoga sp.
GCCATGGGGGTAGTTCCCTAACAGCTTTCATGATCGGTCTTGGAATCGTAATGAGTATGATCCTCAGGTCCGAGGAGAGGTGACCATGAGACTCAGAGTAATCGCGGCTGGGGGAGGAACTGGGGGACATCTCTATCCGAATTTGGCAATTTTGGAGGAACTGGCGAATCAAGTGGAATTGGATGTGCTTTATTTTGTGGTCAGAGGAAAGATCGACGAAAAGGTTATAAATTCTGAGCACCCGGAGTATAAAGTCATATCGCTGAATTTAAGAGGGTTTTCGAGACCTCTTTGGAATCCATGCAATTTGAGAACGATCTTGAAAGTTCTACTAGAAAAGAGTAAGATAAAAGAGGCGATAAGGGCTTTCAAACCGGATTTTGCCATGTTGAGTGGGGGGTACGTTTGTGGTCCAGTTGCTCTTGCTGCTAGATCTTTGAAAGTACCTATATTTGTTCACGAACAGAATGTTATACCTGGATTCGCAAATTCTTTAATAGCACATTTTGCGAGAAAGATCTTCATATCCTTTGAAAAAAGCTTGGAATATTTCCCGGAACGTGCCAGGGATAGAATAGTGTACACAGGGTGCCCAGTTAGAGTACACGGTAGGAAGCTGGAAGTACCGTTTGATGATTTCGTTTTAGTTCTTGGTGGTAGTTTGGGTAGTGATTTCATAAACTCTTTAATGGAGAAAGTTTACAGATTGTATGATGAAGACACCTTCGTTCACGTAACAGGTAGTGAAGAATGGAGGGAGAGATTTAAAAAATTCGATCATGTGGCACCCTATGTTTACATAAACGGTATACACAACTTCTGGCAAAAAGCGAGAACCGCTGTTACAAGAGGTGGAGCCAGCACATTAGGAGAAATGATGTATTACGGTGTTAGAGGCCTGGTGATACCTTGGGAAGGATCCACGGGTTCCCATCAGCTCATGAACGCTCTGGAAGCTGAGAAAAAGGGCGTGGTAAGTGTCTTGAGGGAGGAAGAAGCAACACCCGATAAAGTGATCGAGGTGTTGAAAGATCTGAAGAAAAAAGGTAAACTTATGAAAGCGTTTGAAAATCCTGCTAAGAAAATCGTGAGAGAAATCCTGGGGGAGATACGATGAGAATACATTTCGTTGGAATTGGTGGAATCGGTATGAGTTCAATCGCTTTACACGAGTTTTTAAGTGGTACAGAGGTGTATGGATCCAACATCGAAGAAAATGAGAGGACGAGATATCTGAGGAAAATGGGAATAGATATCTTTATAGGGCATTCTGAGAGGAACTGGAAGGATCCTGATTTTCTTGTGAGAACTCCTGCCGTTTCCCGATCGAACCCAGAGGTTTTCAGAGCTCTGAGGGAGAAAGTCCCTGTTTTCGAGCGAATAGATTTTCTCAGAGAGATCGTTTCAGGGAAAGAGCAATTTGCGGTCACAGGAACGGATGGCAAGACCACAACAACCGCTATGCTCGCTCATGTTCTGAAATATCTCAAAAAGGACCCAACGGTCTTTCTTGGAGGGATTCATTCCTCGCTGGAACACGGAAACTATCGAAAGGGTTCTGATGTCTTCGTTTATGAATTAGATGAGAGCGATGGAAAGTTTTCATCTTTCTCTCCAAATTACGCCATCATAACAAATGCAAGAGGAGATCACATAGAAAAGTACGATTGGGATCTCGGGAAATATAAAAAAGCTTTTGAGACGTTTGCCAAGAGTGTGAAGGAAGTTTTGGTAACCTTCGCGGAGGATGAGATCACAGGAAAGCTGGGAATGATTTCTTTTGGTTTAAACCACGGAACTTACACTATAGAAAGAAGAGAACAGAAGACATGGTATCAGGAAGTGTCGATCAGAAAGAATGGTAAGAGATATGGACAACTTGTTCTCAAAGTGCCAGGCCTTCACAATGCTCTGAACGCTCTCGCCGTATTCTCTTTACTCGATTTTTTAGGATGCGATCTGGGAGTAGTTTCCTCAGCTCTAGAAGATTTTGAAGGCGTTAAAAGAAGATTCAACGTGACTTATGCAGATGAAGATAGAAGGATATTCATTATCGATGATTACGCTCATACTCCTCAGGAAGTCGAAAACCTGTTGAAGACAACCAAAGAAATTTTCAGAAGTGAAAAAATAACGGTGATCTTTCAGCCTCATAGATACACTCGCTTGATGAGGGAAGACGGCAATTTTGCACGTTCTTTGAGAGAAGCTGATCACGTGATAGTTACGGAAGTATTTGGAGCTTATGAAAATGAGAGAAGAATCTCAGCCGAGATGATCCATGAAAGTCTTATGGAGATAGGTAAGGATTCATCTTTCGTGCCGAACAAAGAGGATATCTTAAAGAAGCTCGAAGTCACCCCCTGTACTGTCTACCTCTTTGTGGGTGCTGGCGACATAATAGAAGTTTCCAAGAGATTTAAGATGAAACTATCGGATCTCAAGAAGTTCAGTTGAACCGGTCTTGGGATCAAGCAGAACTACGGTTGCCTTTCCTGTAAGGTACCCACAACTTTCACCTGGATTCACGATCAATGTGTTTCCAACTCTCCTTATATCCACTTCATGAGTGTGTCCGTAGAAGACAAAGTCGTATACACCACTTTGAGCCACGGATTCCAGAAGATACGGTTCATGGAACATCGCTACCCTCTTTCCAGCGACTTCCAGTTCGTGAGGCGAAGGGAATATCCTGTTTCTAGATTTCTCTCTCAAAAGTAGTCTCTCTCCATCGTTGTTCCCGAAGACGCCGAAGAATTCCACACCGTCCCTTATGAGTAAAGGTAGAGTAAAAGGCGCCACGAAATCACCACAATGGAAGATGTGAGTTATATTCTTCTTCGATATCAGATCCGATATCTTTTTCAACATCAACATGTTATCATGAGAATCGCTCACCACAAGCCACATATTGTGCCCCCCTTTTCAAAAGATGTTCTCTGGTATCCTGTAACCTTTTTCAGAAGATATCCTGTTAAATAGCTCTATTCTTTCCTCATCTGGTACGTTCATGATACTCTTTATGAATTCTATTCTATTCAGATACTTTCTTAGGATGTATTCACCATCGAATTTGTCCTTTAGCTCTCTCGTGGATATATCGGACAGAGGTATGTAATGAAGAAGGGAGGGTTTCTTTATCAAAAACTCAAATCCGACCACATCACCATCGAAATGTAAGAAGACGAGTCTGTTCAATCTGTCGAAACCTCCCACCATACCTTTTTCTAGGATGAAAACTTCCCCCGACTCCCCCATCTTCGGCATTTTCACGACTTACCACCCCCTACAAACAGTTTCATCACAGCATAGTCTATCCAGGAAGCATCTCCCATCTGTCTAAATATCAAGGTGAGAGCTTCCAGTGCGTTTGCAATCAATCTGTGATCTGGAAAACTCAAAATAAAAAGTTTTAAAAGACGTATCGCCTCATTCCTGTTTCCCACAGCCTCTTCTTCCAAGGAAAGGGTGAGAAGATACTCTGGAATTTGAAGAGAATCTTGAAATCTTCTTATGAACGATCTGAGATGAATTGCTCTCTCTTGATGAGACCATCTTTCGAAGTTCTCACCTATAACGTTCAAGGCTTCCTGTTCATTTTCTGGCAATTCAACCACTTCACCTGGTAAATCTATTGCTGATCTTTTCCCTAATTTCCCAACATTCATCCTTACGATGCTCAAAAGTCTTTTCTCCATCTGATATAGTTCCATCATAGCTTTTTCAAACCATTCATCCGAAATCTCAACAACTTCCTCCACAGTGGAATCTTCGAGAAATTCAATATTCACTCTCTCATCCTTTAAATACTCCATCAGGTTTATGAAATGCTGTTCTGTCACTATGGAGTTTCCTTTTCTCACCCTTCCTGATACCAAGAACCAGAGATGAGAAGTTTGAACCTTCTGGCCTCTATGAAAATTCATTGTATCACCTTCTTCCATATCTCCGTCGAGAGAATTGGATCTATTTCGTATATCTTAGACAAGAACTCCACTTGATATTTTTGAGGTAATTTTTTCAGAAAGAACACAAGACTATCTTCAGACACATCACCTTCATAAATCAATTTCACGATCCTCTCAAAATCCAACATGTTCAGAATTCTCTCGGAGAATATAACCTTTCCATCGTTAAAGGATGTGGAAGTGATCGATACTTTTCCCTCAAACTTTCCCCACCTTTCAACTACCTCTTTCCAAACAGGAGCACAAGCTCTCCCCCCTAAAAGATCTTCTCCATCAATGGTGACTCCCATTAAGAAGTTATCATCTCCTCCAACGAACCACGCATTTTTCTCCGCTGTTCC
>QNAV01000131.1:0-4304 GCA_003641585.1 Thermotoga sp.
CGCTATTATTGGGTCCTTATCTAGTCCCTCAAGCTCGATCTTCTCAATCGCTTCTTTGAATATCTTGGATTCGGTCTCTCTCCTTAAATAATTCAGATTGAACAACCTTCTCACCAGTTTCTCCGCTTCTGCGTAATTCGTCGTTACGATCAGATTGAAAGCCTCTTCCGCGCTTCCCATCCTTCCTGCGGCGTTTATCTTTGGGGCGATCTTGTAACTAACATCCTGAGCGGTTATGGTACCATTCAGCCCTAATTTTCTTATGAGACGTCTTAAACCTGGCCTTTTTGTCTTACTCAGAGTTTCCAGGCCCTTTTTAACGAAATATCTATTTTCATTGAGTAGAGGGACCATATCCGCCACCGTTCCCAAAGCTACTAAATCCAGTAAGTCATCCCTCAACTTATTTCCGAGCCTACTTGAAAGCGCTTGAACGAGTTTGTAAGCCACACCAACACCGGCTAACTCTTTAAACGGATAGGGGTCATCACTCCTTTTGGGGTTGATAACAGCTTCGGCAGGAGGAATTTCGCCTTTTATCTCATGATGGTCAGTTATGACCATTTTTATACCATGTCTTTTAGCAATTTGAACAGCATCGTGCGCTGTTATACCGCAGTCGACTGTAACTATGTACCTCACACCATCGAAGGCGAACAATTTCACAACATCTGGCTGGACACCGTATCCCTCATCAACTCTGTGAGGGATGTAGCACAGTACGTTCCAACCATTTTTTTCCAGAAATTCCTTCAGAAGGGCTGTACCCGTTATTCCATCAACATCGTAGTCTCCGTATATTAGGACCGGTTCTCTTTTTTTTCTCGCTTCGAGTAGAACCTCAACTGCTTTTTCCATATCTTTCATGAGGAAAGGATCGTTTATAACATTAGAAGTTGGGTTGATAAAATCCCAGGCTTCTTGAGGATTTTTGTATCCTCTTCTTACCAGAATTTCTGCTGTTGTTTCCAAGACCCCTAACTCTCTTTCTAATCTTTCAACATCCTCATGGTCTACTTCCGGAAGCACCCACCTCGCCATTGTATGACCTTCTTCCTGATTCTTTCATTTTTAATAATACCATATATGTTGTAAAATAAACATGCCATAAGAGGAGGGAAAAGAAGTTGTTGAAGAAAGTTTCCAGAGATCCCATACATTCAGAGGTGTTTCTATATCCGCTGGAAATGATAACCGTTGATACACCACCTGTTCAGAGGCTCAGATTCCTCTCACAACTTGCAGGAGCGACCATCGTTTATCCAGGTGCGACTCATACTCGCTTTGCCCACTCTCTTGGTACCATGCACATAGCGGGAATGTACGCTAGGAATCTCTTCAACGATCTGAGCAAGGAAAGGATAATACGTCTTGCGGGGCTCCTTCACGATGTCGGACACGGTCCCTTCAGCCATCAATTTGATGATGTTGTATACAGAAAACTCGGCATAGAGGAGGGGCACGATGAATACAGGAAGAGGATACTGCT
This sequence comes from Thermotoga sp., assembly GCA_003641585.1. Lineage (GTDB taxonomy): Bacteria > Thermotogota > Thermotogae > Thermotogales > Thermotogaceae > 4484-232. Next base: position 1,490 of record QNAV01000131.1, read on the forward strand.
GGAGATCATGCCAAAAGAAATGACAAAAGCTTTTGAGAGAATAACAAGAGAGGATTTGAGGAAAGCGGTGATTCAGGATCTAAAACTGGTTTTAAAAGAAAATACGAAAGAGCTCGAAAAATGCTTTGAAAAGATCATGAAGTTAGTCCTCGAAGTTTTTGAGGGGGAAAAAACAGGGAGTGTGGAATTCAACATAGTTCAAGGTCCACTTGGAGCAGACAGACTCGATTTTCTACTGAGGGATTCTTATTACAGTGGTACCAGACATTTTGGAACAGGTGCTATGGACAGGATAATAAGAAATTCCATGGTAAAAAGGGTGAATGGAAAAGATATCTTGTGTTATCACATAAAGGTCATGGATGATATATACGCCATGCTCTTCGGCAGATTCATGATGTATAAAAATGTGTATTTTCACAAAACAGCAAGGGCCGCAGATCTCATGATCCAGGAGATTTTACATTACGCCTACAAACCTCTCAGGTTAGAAGAGAGAGTCAAGAATCTGGAGGATTTCATGGAACTCACAGATGAAACCATATTGGTGGAGATAGAGAAACTTTTCAAAGATCTGGTCAAGAAATATTGTGAGGAATTGAAAAAGGACAAAAATGAGGTTGTAGAGAGCATATTGAAGGGAGATATTGTTCTTGAACCTGTAGATTACGATCTTGTGGAAGCCTACAAACTCGTCAAAAAATATAGAAAAAGAGATCTCTGGAAACTCGTCGTTGAAATACCGTTCTCGCTTGAAGGGATCGATCCCTCCGTTGTCAGTCACAGTATTGCCATGGATGTTCTTCAAAAGATAAGGTTGAAGCTTGAAAATGCTCTCGACGATGGAAAGATAGAGAAGAAGGATTTGAGCAGAGTGAGATGGATTTTGGAGAACTTCGAGGATATTTTCAAGGTTGATACACCTTACAAATTGACCTTGGTTCATCCCGCTGAATTCCTTCAGAGCAATGTGTATATATATGATAATTGGAGAGATGAGGTTTTATCTTTTGAAGATTACATAAAGAAATATCCTGCTTACAAACTCATGACGAGCAATCTGATTCAACTAGTTCGCGTCTACGTAACTGAAGATGTGAGAGAAATCCTGAAAAAGTACGACGCCGTTCCTAAAGACGGCGTAAGAGTTATTACGAGGTGGTAGTACCATGCTGAGAAAACTTATCCTGTTTCTGATAGATATAGGTCTTACCCTCTTTTCAGGGATAGTGTCTCTGTTCATGAGATTTGGTTTCGATTTCGAGGAGATGGGAAAATACGATGAATCGGTTATCATTTACACTTTAATCTCTTCAATAGTTTATATACTGAACGGGAACTATAGGATCGTTTGGGAATACGCATCACCCAGGGATATGCTCTTCTTGGTTAGGGGAAGCATCATATCTTACCTTGTAAACGTGACCTTTTTCTATTTCTACAGAGGATCGATTCTCCCCAGATCTGTTGGTTTCAGCACGTTCCTGGGATCACTCATTCTGCTCCTTCTCAGCAGAATCACCTGGCAATGGATAAGCAATCTTAGAAAGGGAAAAGCAGGAGAGAAAAGGATTTTGATCATTGGGGCAGGAGACGCCGGAATAATGCTTCTTGAGGAGTTCGAAAAAAGACCCCATCTTGGAAAGGTCGTTGCCTTCATGGATGATTCGAAAAGAAAGATAGGGAGAAGAATAAGGGGAGTACCTGTATTTGGCCCAATAACTGAAACGATGAAGATCGTTGAAAAGGAGAGAATAGATGAAGTGATAATAGCTATACCATCTGCAACTAAGGAAGAAATGGAGAGGATATTGAAAGCCATCGATCTCAGAAAGATCAGGGTTAGGACACTTCCAGGGATATACGAACTGACAGATGGAAGAGTTAGAATAGGACATCTGAGGGATATCTCTATAGAGGATTTGCTGGGAAGAGAACAGGTAAAAGTCAACCTGGAGGAGATAGGAAGTTATTTGAAAGGGAGAAGAGTTCTGGTTACAGGTGCTGGTGGAAGTATAGGATCAGAGCTCTGCAGACAAATAGCCAGGATGGAACCAGATCTTTTAATACTCCTTGGACATGGCGAAAACAGTATTTATCTGATAGATGAGGAGCTATCAGAGAGATTTGAGGGATTAAAAAAGGTTCGGGTTATAGCAGATATAGGTGATTGGGAGATTGTGGAGTTTGCCTTTAAGAAATACAGGCCGGAGATTGTATTCCATGCAGCTGCCCACAAGCACGTACCATTGATGGAAGAAAATCCTTTTGAAGCGATAAGGGTAAATACTCTCGGCACCAGGAATCTTGTGAAACTCTCCATGAAATACAATGTGAAAAGGTTCGTTCTGGTTTCAACGGATAAAGCGGTCAACCCAACATCGATAATGGGTGTCAGTAAGAGATTAGCGGAGATATACGTCACAACAAGAAAAAGCAACACGATCTTCAGTGTTGTGCGATTCGGAAACGTTCTTGGAAGTAGAGGAAGTGTTATCCCAAAATTTAAGAAACAGATAGAAAAGGGTGGGCCGGTGACGGTAACACATCCCGATATGAAAAGATTTTTCATGACGATACCAGAAGCCGTCTCTCTGATACTCCAGGCTGGAGCGTATGCAAAGGGAGGAGACCTCTTCGTTTTAGACATGGGAGAACAGATATCTATAGATAAACTGGCTCGAGATATGATAACGCTTGCTGGTTTCGTTCCGGATCAGGATATAAAGGTGGTGTATACGGGTATAAGACCCGGTGAGAAATTATTTGAGGAGTTGTACTATCCTGATGAAGAGAGAGTCTCAACATCCCATCC
>QNAV01000132.1:0-4281 GCA_003641585.1 Thermotoga sp.
AAAAAGAATACCTCCTGAGGGATTCATCGCATCTACAGGCATCTATCAATGCCATCATCTTGTTTTCACCTTCTTCAGAACGAACAGAATTCCTCTAAGACTGCAATATTTGACGATCGTTCCATCAAGATACACTTTCTCATGAATTTCCGGCGATTCTCCCGTCTCCTTTTTCAACTCATAAAGTATCCTTTCAAAGGAATCATCATCTGTGGTTAGAAAAGCAGACCATCGAAGATTATATTCAACATTTTTCACTTCCTCCAAAATTCTTTTCACTATTAACTGCTTCTCCATCTGCCGCTGATATTTCTTCAGAACAGGCTCAATGGGATTAATCAACATCACCTTTGGAGAAGGGAGAACCTCATTTACAACGAGTTTCCCCTCTGTCTTCCACAAGATGCTCACAAGCCCCATAAGCAAAGCCAAAAACGTTATCATTATCAAAAAGCCGTATCTAGTCATATCATTCAATCATCTCCAAGAGTACCTCTAAACCCTTTTTGAGTACGGGATCCTTTTCAGGATCAACACGTATCCTTACCTTAGTGTACTCCTCTACATCTACCTCGTGAGGCCTTTCCGCTTCTTCTTTCACTATCACATCTGGTTTTATACCGATTCTGTGTATATCCTTCCCAGAGGGGGTCATGTAATGTGCTGTCGTCAGGTAAAGTACTCCCCCATTGCTGAGGGGAAATCCAGTTTGCACGGATCCCTTACCGAAAGTTTTCTTTCCAACAACTTTAGCTATACCATGATCCTTAAGAGCACCCGTCACTATCTCGGATGCAGAGGCAGATCCTTCATTCACAAGGACAACTATTGGAACGTTAGGAAAGTCGTTTCCCAAAGTCTCATAAGCATCTTCCACGCCGTACGTGTTTTTAACCTTCACGATAACACCTTTATCTATGAAGAAACTCGCAACTTCTATGGCGGAAGTTAGAAGGCCTCCTGGATTATTCCTCAGATCTAGGATGATTCCTTTTACACCTGTTTCAAATATATCTTTCAGCGCTTTCTTCGTTTCTTCAGAAGTCGTGGATATGAATCTCGTGATTTTAACGTATCCTACTCTTCCCTTAGGCGTCTCCAGAATGGAATACTTGACAGGTACGAGTACTATCTTCTCTCTAACTATCTCAAAAACTAAAGGTTCATCCACTCCCTCTCTTATAACCTCTATTTTGACCTTGGTCCCGGGTTTTCCTCTCAGCTTTCTCACAGCTTCCATGTAGGTCATCTTGTTAACAGGTTGCCCATCTATTTTGACAATCAAATCACCTGATTTCAAGCCGACTCTCCAAGCTGGTGTTCCGTACATAGGTGCTATCACTTTAACCGCTTTGTATTCCCTGTCGTAAGTTACTTCTATACCGAGCCCTCCATATTCTCCTCCCATTTCTATTCTTTCCTCTTCCATTTCCTCAGCAGAATGATAGTAAGAAAAGTCGTCTCCCAATCCTTTCGTCAGGCCATCGATGGCAGAATCTATCAATTTGTCCAAATCGATGGAATCTCTTTCGTAGTAATAATTGAGCATGTACTGAAGGGCCTCATAGAACGGAGTCAGAGATTTCCTCACATCATCCGTCTTTGAAGCACTAAGGAATAAACTCAATATAATTACCACCAAGGAGATGACAATGAACTGAATGAATCCTCTCTTTTTTCTCATAAAGAACCCTCCTTTCATCTTTCAAAAACCTTTATAGCGAATATCATATAAACTGTATGGGCCACCATTCTATCTACTGGTCGGAGTCTTTCATAGACCGGTTTGTACATTCTGAATAGGCTTTCCCAAACTTCCACATTTATGAAAGAACTACTGGAAAGAATCCTGAGAACCTCTTGAACTTGATTAGTCGTTGGACACACTATAGCTAGCCTTCCACCACCTTTTAAAGCTTCCCAACACCTGTCGATGTAATCCCAGGGATTTGGGACATCCAAGAATAAAGCATCAACATTCTTTTCGTCGAATCCTTTTTCTATATCTTTATTTTTCAGGATCACCCTGTCGTATAATCCCCATTCCTTGAGATTGCTCTCTGCTAGCTTTAAAAAATCCTCCCTTTTATCATATCCGTAAACCTTACCTGTTTTCCCGACCAATCGTGCAATAGCTCCACACATCGCACCGCTTCCAACGCCAACATCGATTACCCTATCCCCTTCTTTCACGTCCATCTTTAAAAGTATATATCCAATATCTTTAGGATAGACTATCTGTGTTCTTCTCTTCATTTTCATAATATTTTCAACAATGCCTGGTTTTATCACGTATCCTCTCTTTCCTTTGGAGGTCAGAAAAAGCGATCCATACCTTTTCCCAATGAGCTCATCAAAATCCAATATGCCAAGGTGTGTCCCAAACTTTATCCCCTTTTTGAGACGAACTAAATACTCTGAACCATCTTCCATAATCAAGAGAATCCTCTCACCCTCTTTCACTACTTCACCCTCTTTACAGGCCATTCTTTCCAGATCCTCCTTGGAAAACCATATCTAATGTCCACATAGTTTGCCAAGACTCTTCTTCTCTCCCCATTTATCGTGAAGTAGACCACGTTCACCGTTTTCAGGTTGTTGAACATAGTGTAAAGAACTGTATGAATAAAGTACCTTTCTGAGAGAAAATCCATATTTTTCAACTTTTCCTTGTCTAAATCTAGAATCAAGGTATCATCCACTATGAAGTAAGCTCTCAGAACTCCTTTGGGAACGAAACTCATCAGATCTTGAGGGGGAGAAGCTAAGATGTCGAAAAGTTTTAAAATGAGATTGTCACCTTCTACCTCCACTGTTTTCAAAACAGGATTAAGACTAGCTGGATCGATGTAGCATACCATAAGCTTTATTGCCAGTAAATCGATTGGAATCAGAAGAAGGAAAAACAGGAGTTTCCACTTCATTCCTTCAGCAACTCCTTTAAATATTCGTTAAGTAATTTCAAATCATCCGGCTTTTTAATGAGAACTATGAAGCAAGGAACACCTATTGGAAGTTTATAAACTGGACATTCTTCAACAAGGTATCCAAGCTCCCTTGCCAGCTCATAAGCGATCTTTTTTGTCTCACTATAGACTTTCCAATCAACTCCTTTAAAATCCGGTGCGAAGTTTCTGAAGATGATCCTACCATCTCCATATCCAACCAGAATCGTCAAATTGGGGTCAAATGGATCTACTCGCTCACTAATTGGCTTTATTTTGACAGTTCTTATACCACTTTTCTTGAAATTCACTATAACCTTTCCCTTTTCTCTATGAATACTATCGATTTTAAATCCTTTAATGGGAAAAACTCTGAGCGTTTCTCCTGACCCATAGACGTTTCCATTGAAGAACACTTCTTCCGTCGATATCACCGTGATGCCATCGTTCGTCGTTTCAAAGTTAAAAGATCCTTCTCCCGTGTACTCCACTATCAAACTTCGTCCTATCATCTCGATGCTTTTGATAATTGTATCGGGAACTATGATTTCATTATCTCGTTTGTGATACGGTATCTTCAATTTTTTCAATAGATCCTCTGCAGGAATTCCTCCTTCGAAAGGTTCGTTGTCCAGTACGTATAGATCGCCTCCCTTTATTTTTGAAACTATGTGGTCTTCCCACACTATGTATACGAAACTACCTATCGTGTTAGTAGAGGGAGGTTCTGTGTTTAGAACATTCGAAAGATCTGTCAGAATTTCAAGAATTTCTTCAAAATTCAGATTTTTTCCTACGTTGAGGGTTAAAGCAAAACACGACGCGAGCAGAGACACTACCAAAAGTGCTGTTAAGGTCCTCAAATTCAACACCTCTTTCAATACTTGAAGATACTCCTTCCAATGAATTCTCTCAATATGGAGTGACTGGGTATATCCTCTATGTTGGTTATAGGGAGAAAGTATTCTAGCAGCTTCAAAAGTCTCAGTGCTTCAGTAAATTCTGGTGCATTGTCTGGTACCTGAACCAACAGGGGCTCAGCGAATATCTTCAAAACTGATAGTTCATAGACAAGAGCAGAATTGAACATGACATCCGCTTCTTCTTGATATGGGAATATGTTTCTCTCTTCACCTCGTCTAACGTTCGGCCACATCTTTATAGTCTCATAGGCGCTGTAACCTCTGAATTTGTTGTCTCTTACTATTCTCCTTATAAGCCTCGTGTCCGTTGTTGGAATTCTGTTTAGATTATCAAGATTGAGCTGTGTCAGAGCACTGACATATATCTTGTACTTAAGCTCCCTTGGTATCATCTCCGTCAATTTTTCGTTTAA
>QNAV01000133.1:0-4280 GCA_003641585.1 Thermotoga sp.
ATATGAACAGCGGATGTTTTCGCCTTTTTTTCTTTCTGAAGCCCGAACCTTTTCAAAAAATTTTTGAAGTTTTCTTCGTTCCTTCTCACAGCCTTTTCAAAATCTCCGGGTCCTGGTGATTCTTCGAAGATCTCGAGCTCGAAGATACCATTCTCCGGCTTTATATGTATACTCACTTTGCCGGAAGATACACCGTTCCATTCGTGCTCAGTCTCTACCTTTCCCTTCAGAACTTTGATATGAATCTGGGAACAAGACCTTGGAAGGTTGAGAAGAAAGAGATCTTTCGATATCCGCAAGAACACGTCACTTTCCGATATGTTGTGAATTTTCAAGCTTTCTCTTTCACTTCTAACTCTGATACATTCCCACCCATCGAACGTGAAACTTACCTTCCCCTTTTCTCCTAAAATATCGATTTTTCCAACTCTACCTTTCACTTCTCGTGTACCGGGTACATCGAAATGGATCATCTCTTGATTCATGGAACACGCATGAAGATTTCTGAGATAAAGACCTTCTCTTTTACCCTTCAACCTGTCTTTCCAGATATCCCTTGTCATGTAGGATATAGCCCAGTAAGAACCTCTGATACTGAAGGGCACTCCCTTTAAGTTTATATCCAGCATCTTCATACCCCCGCTGTGCTCTCTCTGATTACAAGATCGACATCGACTAGTTCCAATCTTGGCTCCATCGATGGATTTTCCAATCTTTCAAGAAGCATCTCAACTGCTCTATATCCAAGATGATACTTATCGAATTTCACAGATGTTAAGGATGGAGATATTAGTTTTGAAAATTCGAGGTCATCGTACCCAACTATCGCAACGTCCTCTGGTATTTCAACATTTTCATCCTTTAAAGCCTCAATGGCACCGTAGGCTAATTCGTCGTTGTAACAGAATATGGCATCGAATTCAACCTCTTTGATTTTCTTCCTTATCAAATCGTAAGCCTCAAACATCGAGTTGGTTCTCCCGGAAGGCTCTTTTTCCACGAAGATCAATTCTTTATTGAGGTTCATTCCATGATCTTTCAGAGCTTTGATGTAACCTTGAAACCTCTCCTTCAGATTTCTTTCCTTCTCGAAATCTGATGCATGAAGTATCGCTATCCTCTTTCTTCCAATGTCTATTAAATGCTTGGTGGCGATGTACCCTCCTTTGAAGTTGTTCGGTGTTATAACATCCATGAACGTCGTGGGAAACGCCAAACCAAAGGCGATTGCTCTCTCCTTTAATCTGTACCTTCTGAAATCTCTCTCATCGAGTTGGGTTATATTCGCTGCTATTATGATCCCATCCATTCGTCTCATCATCAGGTTCTCTATGGCTTTATCGATATCTTCTTTCCTGTTGCGAGGAAGGTTAACGATGAAAAGATCGTATCCCCTGTCTCTCGTCGCTTGTGTCATACCGAGAATAACGGGTTCGTAGAATGGATTCGATATTTCAGGAACTATGAAACCTATTGCGTTGGTTTTGGCACTTCTCAGAGTCGATGCAATCTCGTTCTTTATATACCCAAATTCTTCTATAGCCTTCAATACCTTCTCCCTCGTTGATTTACTTATATCTGGATGACCATGAAGAACTTTGTAAACGGTCGTTGTGGATACTCCTAAAGATCGGGCTATATCCTTAAGTGTAGTGTATTTCTTTCCCATCCTCACTTCGCCTCACTTTGTTATATGTATCACGTTTCCTTTTCCAACATTTATTATCTCACATCCTTTAAAAGACTTTGAAAGCTTTCTGATGCCATCTATCGGATCTAGCACTTCCACACTAGCTCCAAGGAATTTTTTTCCTTTTAAGGTCACATCATCTCTGTTCGATCCGTTCAGAATGTAAATTTCCTTGGTATCGATCCTGTCAAGGTCAAAATAGGGTACACTGTAAAGGGCCACTACGGCCTTTTCATCTTTTACAGCGTAAGCTGATGTGCATTCTCCACTCGAGAAATCTGGATAGAGTTTTCCAAAGTTCAAAACATCCCTGTTTTCCCTGTAAAATCTCAACCAGAATCTCATAACTCTTTCTTCAACTTCAGAGAGATTTAAAAGATCTACCGATACCATGGGAACACCGAAAATGGCGCTTATGAAATGTCTGGAAATGTTATACGGTTTTTCCCCCTTCCTCCAGACTATAGGATCTGAATAAACTGGTAATTTCCCAGAGAAGGATCGTAGAACCAGTATCCTTCGCCTGTTCTGATCAAAATCGAAGGGGGTATCCGCTGCTCTGAAAGCAGTAGCAAACCTTTTCATTTGAGGAGATGCATACATCTGTCTGAATTCCAGTATTAAATATTTTTTCACTGATTTTCCCAGCGATTTGATACTTGATAAGACTTCTTCGATGCCTTCTGCTGGATTTTCCGTGAAGTGGTTGTGCTCATTATTCTGGCATACTTCTGGAGGGATATCATCCAAGAAATCTATTTTAAAGCCATCTAGATCGTAATCTAGGAGGAGTCGTTTCATTTTCTCAATGATCCTTTCTTTGATCGGCATACTCTGTGGACACAAGTTCTTGTATCCGAGCTCTTCTCTCGAGGAAACACAATACTTCTTATAGAAATCGAACTCTTTCGATTTTGTTCCCAACATAAACGGTGCTATCCAGAGAACGTATTTCAAACCGTAGTTTTTCACTTTTTTCACATGATACTTAAAATCCGGGAATTTATCTCTGCAAACCTCCCAATCCCCCGTGTACCAGTATCCCCTGTTCGTATCCAAGGTGAACCACCCATCATCCAGAATGAAGATCTCGAATCCCATCTCAGAAGCTTTTTTTGCCACTCTTTCCAAACATTTTTGATCAAGATTTTGATAAAACGCGTACCATGTACAATACACAGGCGAATACATGAAATCGGGAAGAGGTTCTCTAAGATTGTATATATGGTTGCTGTATTCATCTGTAAGTTCGAACCAACTAATGGATGTAGTGGTTACAAAGATTGAGTTAGAAAAACTCTTTCCCTCGAATCTGTTAATACTTGATATATTTATTTCAAACTCCTCTGTCTTCTCTATGAACTTTCCCACCATTTTGAAACCGATCTTTGAATCTCCCAAACCTATGGCAAACCTATTAGTTCCTTCTCTATTTATGAGAGAGAGAAAAGGAAAACTTCTGTTGAATGATGCTGTCACTTCGAATCTCCAAGGTAGGATGAAAAAGAATGGATTGTTCAACTCCCCTGGTATGGAGATCCCGTGAACATCTAATATTGGAAACCGTGTATTGACTTTGAACTCTTTTAATATGAAATTTCCTCTTTTCGACACCACATCGAAATTCACGACTTTGAAGTGTCCTTCCTGGATTTCCTTCTTTCGAACAATCACATCCCCTTCAGTGTTCAACGTTACCCCCATTTTTACACCATCCACATCTATGTCGAATCTCTTCATTCGATCGCCTCCTTAAAGTTTCATCCCGCTCAGAGTTATTCCACCAACGATCTTTCTCTGTCCAATCAAGAAAACAATTATGGAAGGTGTTATAACCATTATGGTTGCAGCCATCAGATAATGCCAGGATGTGTAGTACATACCTCTGAATGAATTGAGCCCCAGAACGAGTGTGTAGTTTTCCTCAGATTGGAGGTATATGAGAGGTCCGAAGAAATCACTCCAGGCTGTTATGAAGTGAAGAATGATAGTAGTTATTATCGCAGGTCTTGCCAGGGGAAGATAAACTTTGTAGAAGATCTGGAATATACTCGCTCCATCTATTCTTGCAGCTTCAAACAGTTCTATGGGGATACTCTTGAAAAATTGCCTTAGAAGGAATATGAAGTAAGCAGATCCAAAGAAGGCGGGAACCCACAGCGGTTTGAGAGTATCGATCCAGCCAAGTTTTGCAAAGAGTATGTACTGGGGAATCAATGTAGTGTAATAAGGGATCATCATGGTTGAAATTACAAGGATGAAAATCTTATCTCTTCCACGGAATCTTAGAGTAGCGAACGCGAAAGCTGCCATTGAAGAAGATATCACAACTCCTAAAGTGCTCAGAAAGGTTATTATAACGGAATTCTTGAGAAATGTAAGCCATGGATATAATTCGAGGACATATTTGTAATTTTCGAAGTGCCAGGCCTTTGGAAATATCTGTGGAGGATATGTAAATATTTCATCCTCTCCACCCTTCAAGGAAGTTGTGAACATCCAGAGGAAAGGCATCAAAAAAATCGCAGATAATCCCAAAAGAGCGATGTAGAGAAATAGCAATTTTACACGTCTTGGGTTCATCATTTAC
>QNAV01000134.1:0-4272 GCA_003641585.1 Thermotoga sp.
ATGTTCCCCGCCAGTAAGAAAATGGAAAAAGTCATTATCAAAATCGCTGTTAATACCTTCATACCTTCAACCTCCTCTCCTCAAGCCATGGTGTGATGATTTTCGATATGTGGTCAACAGTTTTAAAAACCAAAAGGCTGAAGAAGACAATGATTATCACCGAGGAAAAGAGTCTATCGGCTCTGAAGGTGTTCATCGCTCTTATCAGGTACACACCAAGTCCTTTTTCAGAGCCAAGCCACTCGGCTATAACAGCACCAACGACAGCGTAGGCTGAGGATATCTTCAAACCGGATAGGATGTGGGGAAGCGTGTGGGGAAATATCAAAAATCTCATGATTTGATATCTACTCGCCTTCATAACCTTGAAGAGTTCAAGAGCTTCCGGATCAACTGTTCTGAAGCCTTCGTAAGAACTCACCGCTATCGGGAAAAAACACGTGAAGGTAACGGTCCCTATCTTGGTCCAGTATCCAAAACCGAACCATATGACTATCAGCGGAGCTATTGCAACTATGGGTATGGCTTGAGAGAGGACTAAAACGGGATACAGAATACCTGCGAGTGGTTTCAGAAAGTACATCAAAGAAGCTATCCCGGTACCAAAAACAAGGCCCAGAATAAGTCCTGTCAACGCCTCTCCGAGTGTGAAGATCGAGTGATCCAATAAAACTTCCCATTGTTCTACGATCGCATTCACGATGGTGGAAGGTCTGGGTAAAAGGTATTCCGGGATATTTGAAAATTGCCATATGAGAATCACACCAGCTATAACCATCCACTTAACGGTATTTCGAAACCTTTTCATCGATGGATATTCCTCCCTTTTTGTAATCGAAATCCACGATCATGACAAATCTATCAACAAGGCTTCCCATGTACTTTCCGAGTTCTTTCAGCTTGTCCAAGATGACTTCATATTCTCCTTCAACGGTTGTGTTTGATGGGCCGACTTCGTATTTCATGCCCCATTTCGAAATGTGTTCTATTGCTTTGTCTATGACACCGTGAATATCTTTACTATCGACCGCGGGGACTATCTTTATGGATGCGGTAACCTTAGGCTTAGAATCACCTCCCAAAATAAAATCCCCCACCAAACCGGCGGGGGTTCTTGTGAGCCCGCTTCCCTCCGCCGGCATTACCCGGATCAGGTTCAAAGGGTCGAGGGCTTCCGCCCTCCTTTCAGCCCCGGTATCAGGAGCTCCCCCGCGGGCTCAATAAGATTTTATCACAACAGGTTTGCAATGTATATCCATAGAGTTAAGGTCAGAGCAGATAACTGTGTCGTGAAAGCAACGATACCACTAGCAACTCCTGACTTTTCACTCAACAGCGCAATACCAACGGAACTCACTGGGATGGTCGAGACGATAGTGTAAAGAACCGCCAGAGACAGAGTTTCTTCATCAAAAGATAGCATTATTAAAGAGGATATATTTACCATTGTCTTTCACATGGATCAGTAAGGCTCTGTAAAGTGGATCATGGGATAGTGTACTGAAATCCCCGATTATCACGAGCTTACTCTTGGCTCTGGTTAAAGAAACGTTCAATCTTCGCTCATCCATCAGAAATCCCACATCTTTTCTTTTATTGCTCCTTACTAGGGAGAGAATGATAATTTCTTTCTCCCTTCCCTGGAAACCATCAACAGAACTCACTTTTATTCCTTCATTTTTAATCATTCTCTTCAGAAGATCCACTTGATCGTCATAAGGCGTTATGACACCTATCTCTCCCGGGGAAACTTTCATTTTCAAAAAACCATCAACTATGGTACACACGATATTCGCTTCAAGAGCGTTCTCTCTGGATGTGGAACCTGGTCTTTGCCTTTCGAAACGCTCAGGGATTTCTGATGTATCCACCAGTACCAAAGGCTCATCAGGGGATAGTATATCTTTCAGGGGGTGTTCAAAAGATGATGCATTTTTTATACCCAGAGATCTGAGAGTTCTACTCTTCACGCTTTCATCTGCTATCAACTTTCCACCGTAAAAGAATTTGCTGGAAAACTCCATAATCTTCTCGTTCATTCTGTATTGTATCCGTAAAAGCCTGGAGTTCGATGGGTAAGACTCTATCAACCTTTCAAAAAGTGTTTTCGAAAGGATAGGTTCAGCTTGAGGATTGAGGATGGTTGGTGGAAGCTGCTTGTGATCGCCACTCATCACGATCTTTTTCCCATGAATTATTGGTATCAGGCAGGATGGTTCTGTCGATTGAGATGCCTCATCTATGACGACGACATCGAAAACATGATTTTCCATGTACTCCATGCCCACTGAGGAATTCGTTCCCACAACCACATCGGATCTTTCCAGAATCCTTTTCACGATTCTCTCTTCAAGATTTTTAGCTTCTTCATAGAATTTCTGAACCCTCACGTTGTACTCGATCCATCTGGCCATTGAAGATATCACAGCTTTGCTCAACCCTCTGACGCTTCCTTTTCTTTTCGAAAGTCTTAATATCTCTTCATCTGACAATCCTCTGCGAAATTGAGGCGTCGGTTTTAGAAAAGAGTCTCTCTTTTCAGAAAGTTTCTGCGCTTCTTCTCTCAGATATCTCACTGTTGAATAATCTGGTTCATTCTCAATCAAAAAGGAGAGTGTGTGTTGCTTCAACTCTTTTTCGACTCTCGCGGGATGTCCAATCCTCACAACCTTCAGACCTTTGTATTTGATCAAGTTCATGAGTATGTTATCTGCTGCTGTGTTCGAATCGGCAGTTGCAAGAACCTTGTTCCCTCTCATGACTTCCTGAACGATAATTTCTGTCAACGTCCTTGTTTTCCCTGTTCCAGGAGGTCCGTGTATAAGGAATATATCTTTACTTCCGAGGGAAAGGGACACACATTCTTTCTGATACTCGTTCAGGTTCTCATCGAAAAAGTGAGAAGGAGTGTAATTTGCAGGAGAAGCTGGCTTCACTCTGCCAAGCATGATATCTCTAAGAACAGATAACCTTCCCTTGGCTTTCATGATCTTTCTTATAGCATCTTCCATTCTTTTGAACGTGACATCGTTGAAGAACAGATCGATTCTAACTTTATCCTTCAAAACCCATCTGGGGGGATGATCAGTCAGAGCAACCGTCAGAGATCTCTTTGTTTTCTCAACAACTGTTCCATAAAGATCGCTTTTCAGGGGATCTTTCAAGCTGATCAAAACAACGTCTCCTACTGATATCTCGGTCTCTATGGTTTTCTTTCTCCCAAACTTCACAAGGTGCAGTCCCCCTACTTCCATTCCAACGTATTTTCCCTTGAGATCAAGAATCGCTTTCCCTTCCTTTTCCCTCTCAAAAGCACTCGTTCTCTTGATCTCTTCTATGGCGTTCTCCATCTCCGTTTTTCTCTCAAGCTCGATGGCTTTTAGTAGTTTCTCGTAATGATCCAAAGTATCCCCTCCATTCGTGAAGATCTTATACCATATTTTCTCATTTAGTGTTCTAGGGAATTGGAGGATGAGAACAGTGTTCCCCATGCCTTACCACTGAACATCGATCACCGAATCTTGCCCCCCTAATTCCCATTTGATAAAAATACCTGAGTAGTGGTAGAATTAAATGAGATATTAAAGAAAAAAATCACAATGTGGATATTCAAACGAGCAAGGAGGGATGAAAGTGGCAGAAGTGACAGTTTATGTGAACGGTAAGGAAGTTAAGGTTCCTGAAAATATAACAGTTCTGGAGGCTTGTGAAAGGGCAGGTGTTGATGTTCCCACACTCTGCCATCATCCAAGACTCGGTGAATCGATAGGAGCATGCAGGGTCTGTATCGTCGAAATAGAAGGCGTAAAAAATTTACAGCCAGCTTGCGTCACCAAAGTTCGTGATGGTATGAAGATAAAGACACACACTGAGAGAGTCAAAAAAGCTGTCAGATTCAACCTGGCTCTGCTTCTTTCAGAGCATCCAAACGATTGTATGACCTGTGAAGCAAACGGAAGATGTGAGTTTCAGGATCTGATTTACGAGTACAACGTGGAACCCATATTTGGTTATGGAAGTGATGAGGGACCCTACGATGCGAGTAGTCCAGCTATCATAAGGGACATGGCAAAATGTATCAAATGTCAAAGGTGTGTCAGAGCCTGTTCGGAACTTCAGGGAATGTACATATACTCGATGACAGAGAGGGGTTACAAAACCCTCCCGATGACACCCTTTGAGATCCCAGTTTACGAGACAGAGTGTACAAGCTGTGGACAGTGTGCTCTGTTCTGTCCGACGGGAGCCATCGTTGAAAACTCTGCTGTCAGA
>QNAV01000135.1:0-4243 GCA_003641585.1 Thermotoga sp.
ATGCATGTTTTCAATACCGCCATATCAGTCGTTGAGCAAGGTTACAGGAGAAGAGGGGCACTCATGGGGATATTGAACATAGATCATCCAGATATAGAAGAGTTCATAGATGCGAAAAGAGAGAATGAGGGTGAAAGCGTCCTGAAGTACTTCAACATATCTGTTGGTATACCAATGGATAAGGAAGAAATCCTGAGGATATACGAGGAAGATGGGGAGATTCTTCTGTCACATCCAAGAAGTCATATAAAACGGAGAGTGAAGTTGAGGGATATTTTCAAAAGGATAGCAGAAAACGCTTGGAGGACTGGGGATCCAGGTCTTGTATTTCTCGGTGAGATGAACAAGTACTACCCCTTGTATCCTCACAAGAGGATATTCTCCACAAATCCATGTGGCGAGATAGGTCTTGCAGACTACGAAGCGTGCAATCTAGGTTCCATAGATGTTGCAAAGTTCTTCGACGATGAGAAAAAAGAATTCGATTTTGATTCACTAAGAGAGGTTGTGAAAATCGCTGTGAGATTTTTGGACAACGTTATAGATGTGAACGTGTTTCCACTCAAAAAGATAGACGATGCGGTGAAGAAAAGTAGAAGACTTGGTCTTGGAATAATGGGCTTTGCAGACTTGCTGTATAAAATGGAAATTCCGTACAATTCCGAAGAAGCCAGGAATTTCGGTGCAAACCTCATGGCTTTCATTTCCCTGAATGCACATCAAACCTCTTCAGATCTGGCAAAGGAAAAAGGAAATTTCCCATTGTTCGACATCTCCCGGTACAAAAACGAGGAGAATTTCGTCCCCTTCGCCATGGGCATGAGCGATTACGATGATGAGATAAAAGAAGCTATGAAAGAATCCAAGTATCACAAAAGGAACGTCGCGGTACTTACAGTTGCACCAACAGGATCCATTTCGAACATAGCTGACACATCGTCCGGGCTTGAACCAAATTTCCTTCTGGCCTACACAAGATACATTCACAGAAGTGATGGGAGTAAAGAGGCACTACTCTATACCAACAGGGTGTTGAAAGAAAAGCTTGGAGAAGAAACGATGAAAAAGATAGAAAAGGTTCTACTCGAGAAAGGCTCTCTGAAAGATATAGAAGGCATACCCGAGGATGTAAAAAGAATCTTTGTGGTCGCTTTAGACATAGATCCTATGGATCATCTCCTTATGCAGGATGCCTTCCAAAGGTACGTTGACAACAACATTTCAAAGACGATAAATATGCCGAAAGATTACAGCGTCGAGGATGTTCTGGGAGTATACCTTGAATCTTTGAAAACATGTGTCAGAGGCCTCACAGTTTACAGAGATGGTTCGTTACAGACTCAGGTTCTAACCAAAGTAAAGAAGTTAAAAACTAAGGAGGCACCCGTTGTTCAGTTTTTCGTTGTCGATGATAAATTGAAGATAAGGCCAAAACCAAGGAAGGAATCCCTGAGAAGTGTGACCAGAAAGTACAGAAGACGAGATGGAACAACCTACATCACAGTTTCCTTCGATGATACCGGAGAAGCCGTTGAGATATTCCTCTCCAACGGGACAGAGACGGCAGAAGTTATAGGAAGACTCGCATCGATCGCATTGAGAGCAGGAGTTTCCTCAGAAGAGATACTGGAACAGCTCTCGAAGGTTCGAGGGGATTACGTCAAAGGACTGGCAGATGAGATAAAGAAAGCAATAGATGACTTTGCAAAACTATGGGGGGAAACCGTGAGAGAGGAGAAGGAGATCGATAGGGAAAAATTCATCCTGGCCAACAACCTGAAATGGTACGAAGGCTACTACATCGATGATGAAGGAAACGTTTATTGCCCCATATGTCTTTCGAAGAATTCCCTCGTGAAGCAGGAAGGATGTACGTCATGTAAGGTATGTGGATGGTCAAAATGTGAAAGTTGAAGAATTCTTTAAATCACTGCCACCTCCTTGCGAGGTGGCTTTTTTTACGGTATAGAATGCTAAAATACTTCTGTGTCCATAGGAGGTGATCTCATGAAGGAAGCTTTGTTCATAGATACCAAGAAAGGACGAATATTCTCCATAATCCATAGGCCAGATGGTGATGCGAAGTGTCCCGTCGTTTTGTTCTTCCATGGGTTCACAGGGAATCACATAGAAGCTCACTTCATGTTTGCAAGGATGTCAAAGGTTCTGGAAAGGGAGGGGATAGGTTCTGTAAGATTCGACTTCAGAGGCTCGGGAAACAGTGACCTTGATTTTTCGGAGATGACGATATTCACAGAGCTTGAAGACGCTGAAACCGTGCTGGATTATGTGAAAGAACTTGACTGGGTCGATGAGAAAAGGATAGGAATCGTGGGACTCAGCATGGGAGGAGTTGTCGCAGCACTCCTTGCTGAAAGGAAAGGGGAAGAGATTAAATCCATCTGTCTGTGGGCACCTGCCCTCAAGAACAGAGAAGTTTTTCTGTCAAAAGCTGAGGAGAGAAGAGTTGATGAAAGTTTCGAAACGTGGGATGTCGGAGGACTTTCTATAGGAAGGGCTTTCCTGGAATCTATCTTGTCGTTCGATGCCTGGGACAAATTGAAAAATTACCATGGGAAGGTTATGATCATTCATGGAACAGGCGATGAAACAGTTCCTTTTTCCCACAGTGAGGAGATCTCCAGAAAGTTTGGTTTTGAACTCGTGAGTGTGGAAGGTGCAGATCATGTCTTCAGTTCTGAAAAGTGGCTCAAAAAACTCTTTGAAAGGACTCTAATCTTCTTCAAAAGAACTCTGAGAGGGTGATAACGTGTCTGGAAAGCTTACCGTCATAACGGGTCCCATGTACTCAGGTAAAACAACTGAGCTTCTATCGTACATCGAGATTTACAGGCTCGGGAGGAAGAAAATAAAGGTGTTCAAACCAGCGCTGGATACTCGTTATGGAAGGTCGATAGTATCCACCCATACAGGTAACGGAGTTGAAGCCATACCCATAAGTAGAGCCGAGGAAATAGAAAAGGAAATCGAAGATGATGTTCAAGCCGTCTTCATCGATGAAATTCAGTTTATAGAAGAGAATCTTGTGAACATTGTAAGAAAATTGATAGATGGGGGGATAGACGTTTTCTGTGCTGGACTCGATTTGAGTTACAAGCAGAACCCTTTCCTAACCACGGCGAAACTCATGGCGCTTGCAGACACTGTTGTGAAAAAGAAAGCGGTCTGTCACATATGTGGAGAATACAACGCAACGCTATCTTATAAGATAGCGGGAGAGGATGTGGAGATAGATGTTGGAGGAATGGAGAAATACATAGCAGTTTGCAGAGATTGCTATAACAGGTTATCGAAGGAAAGGAGTGGTGGCTAACGTGGTGAGGGTTAGATTTGCACCGAGCCCGACTGGATTCCTCCACGTAGGAGGTGCAAGAACTGCCCTTTTCAATTACCTTTTTGCGAGAAAAGAGAATGGAAAATTCATTTTGAGGATAGAAGATACGGATATAGAAAGATCAAGAGAGGAATATGAGAAAAGACTCATAGAAGCTCTTAAATGGCTTGGACTCGATTGGGATGAAGGACCCGACGTTGGAGGGGAGCACGGTCCCTACAGACAGAGCGAGAGAATCCATATATATCATGAAGTAGCAGAGTACCTTGTGAATAAAAGGAAGGCGTACTACGTTTATGCTTATCCTGAGGAAATCGAAAAGATCAGGAAAAGGCTTTTGAAGGAGAAAAAGGCGCCCCATTACACTGAAGAGATGTTTAAGGAATTTGAGACACCTGAGAGAAAGAAAGAATACGAAAGCAGGGGACTGAGACCTGCTGTCTTCTTCAAGATGCCGAGGAAGGAATTCATTCTTGAGGATATCGTTAAAGGCAAAGTGGTTTTCAAAGAGGGATCAATTGGAGATTTCGTCCTTTTGAGAAGTAACGGTCTTCCAACCTACAATTTCGCTTGTGTTGTCGATGACTCTCTGATGGAGATAACACATGTTATAAGAGGAGATGACCATCTATCCAACACCTTGAGACAGCTTGCGATATACGAGGCTTTGCAGAAAGAACCCCCAAAATTTGCCCACGTTTCCATGATACTAGGGCCAGACGGTAAGAAGCTGAGCAAAAGATTTGGAGCAACCTCAGTTGAGGAGTTTCGGGACAAAGGATACCTCCCTCAGGCACTGTCGAACTATCTGGTCCTACTTGGATGGTCCCATCCTGAAGGGAAAGAGATCCTTTCGAAGGAAGAGATGATAGAATCCTTTAGCCTTGA
>QNAV01000136.1:0-4241 GCA_003641585.1 Thermotoga sp.
AGTTTTACGAGTTCAGGATGGAGTCCCATGACTCCCACTCTGAAGGTGGCTTCCTGTCCCGCTTCTTTTATGATCTTCTCAATCTCTTCTTTGGATTTTTCATATAGCTCTTCAATCCTGGCCGGATGTATTCTTCCATCGGCTATCAGCTTTTCGAGGGTTAACTTTGCTATCTCCCTCCTTATAGGGTTAAAACACGAGAGAACCACCACTTCCGGTGTATCGTCTATGATGAGATCGACTCCTGTTATCTTCTCAAACGTTCTGATGTTTCTTCCTTCCCTTCCTATTATCCTTCCTTTCATGTCATCTGATGGCAAAGATACCGTTGAAACCGTGATATCACTCACGTAATCCGCCGCGTACCTCTGAACAGCTATCGATATTATTCTTTTAGCTTCCCTATCTGCCTCCTCCTCGTATCTATCCTTGATTTCCTTGAAGAGCCTTGCTATATCGTGTTCGTACCTTTCTCGTGCCTCTTGGAGTACTATCTCTCTTGCTTCTTCAACCGTCATACCGGCGAGTTTGGTGAGTTCTTTCTGAACTTTCTCTTCCTTTTCAGCGAGCTCTTTCTCCTTCTTCTCCAGCCTTTCTTTCAATTCATCCATGTGACTCTCTTTCTTGTCCAGCACCTCTTCTCTCTTCGTTAACATCTCTTCTCTTTTCATCAGTCGATCTTCAAGGATCCTGAGCTCTTCTTCCCTCTTTTTCTTCTCTTTCTCGAATTCCTCCCTCATCTTGTGAACTTCTTCTCTTCCTTCCACTATCGCCTTTTTTCTTAATTCTTGAGCCTCTCTCTCCGCTTTTTCCACAATGGATCTGGCATCCTTCTCAGCTTTTGAAAGATCCCTTTTTATCTTAAAATTGGCGATTGCAAACCCAAACAGGAAGGCAATAACGCCCACGATCCCTACGGCAACATACAGCATGCTCACTCACCTCCGTAATCTATCTCATTGAGTATTCCTGGGTCGAAACCCCTTCTGAAAAGATATTCTCTGGGATTTTCCGAAGCTTTCTTCAGTAGTTTCTTTATTACATCTTCAAGATCCACTTCTTCCAGAACCTTTTTCAAACTCTTTTCAATGATTTCCTCGTTTACGCCCAAGGCTTTCAGCTTCGATTTTATGATCCTAGGTCCATGATTCCTAAGGGTTAATTCATCGTATGCAAAAAGGTAAGAGAATTTTTCATCATCCACGAATCCTTTCTCTTTCAACTTTTCCATGACCCTTTGAACGCATTCCTCCGAAAATCCTCTTTCCAGCAATCTTTTCTTCATCTCTGCTTCAGAACGCATCCTGTATTTGAAAAGCTTTGATGCATATTTAAAAGCATCGCTCTCAGAATCTGGATCAATCTTCTTTCGGTATCGGTAAACCATGTTCTTCCCTTATTCTCCTCTCGATCTCTTGGAGTATCTCTGGATTTTCCCTTAAAAATCTGCTGGCATTGATCTTTCCCTGACCAAGCGTGTGTTCTTTACCATCTAAAGTCGTGTAATAGTACCAGCTTCCTTTTTTGTTTATAAATCCATCTTGAACCCCTAGATCCAAAACCTCGTTCTCTCTCGCGATCCCTTTGCCATATATTATGTCAAATTTGGCGATTTTGAAAGGAGGTGCGACCTTGTTTTTCACGACCTTAGCGTGTACCTCGTTTCCTATAACGTCTTTACCCTCTTTTATGGATTCTCCCCTTCTGACCTCTATTCTCATGGTTGAATAGAATTTCAGAGCAAGTCCTCCCGTTGTGGTTTCAGGACTTCCAAAGAACACTCCAATTTTCATCCTTATTTGATTGGTGAATATCACAATCGCTTTGGATTTGCTGACACTTCCTGCAAGTTTTCGCAGAGCTTGGGACATGAGTCTTGCTTGAAGGCCAACTTGCATCTCTCCCATCGCACCTTCTATTTCAGCTCTTGGGACCAATGCCGCCACAGAATCTATCACTATGAGGTCAACAACGTTACTCCTGACGAGCTCATCAACGATTTCGAGTGCCTGTTCCCCATAATCTGGTTGCGATATCAGAAGGGATTTCAAATCAACTCCGAGTGCCTGAGCATAGTTTGGATCCAGAGCATGTTCTGCATCGACAAACGCCGCCACCCCACCAGCTTTCTGAGCCTCAGCTATAGCATGAAGAGCGAGTGTTGTCTTTCCACTAGCTTCCGGCCCATATATTTCCACTATCCTCCCTCGAGGATAACCACCAACGCCCGTTGCTATGTCGAGTGATAGAGAACCTGTGGATATGGCCTCTACCGGCTGAACCTGTACTTCCTCACCCAAAAGCATTATGGAACCCTTCCCAAAAGAAGATTCTATTCTCTCAATGGCTTTCTGAAGAACCTTGAATTTCTCTTCACTCATTCTTTGTCAAACCTCCTTCGAAATGACATTTATAGACCCATTTGTAGATGGGACCTTTCGGCGTCAGTCTGGAAGAGTAAACGACTATATTGTCCACAGCGACGACAGTAGGTGTGTATACGATATCCTCTATCAATTTTTCCCACTTTTGAGGGTGATGTTTTACCCTTCCGATCGTGATATGAGGTATGAAACTGTTGGAAGACTCGAACTCGAAACCATGCTGGGAGAGTTCAGATCTCATCTCATCGTACAGTCTCATTAAGCTCTCCGATGGCTCAACCCCAAGCCATATTACTCTTGGAGATCTTCCCTTCCTGAAAAAATGTACACCCTTCACGGTGAAAGAGAAGGAGGGGAATCCCCTTAATCTTTTACAAACGTGTTCTGATATTTCGTCGACTTTCCTTGGATGGACCTCTCCAAGAAAAAAGAGAGTTAGATGCACATTCTCAGATGTAACCCAATTGGCTCTAAACCCTCTTCTCATCAGTTTCTCAATCACTTCTTCAGATATCCTCTTTACTTCATCGTTTACATCTATAGCTATAAACGTTCTCATACCTCATCCCTCCAAGGCGTTTCTATTCTGGTAAGTATAAATGAAACCTGATACCACTGTTGCCAAAAACGTTAGAAACACGAGGATGATCACTGGTATCCTCATATCCAAATCAAAGGTTCTTTCGACCATGATAGCTAAAATCAGAACGAATTGTAAAACTGTCTTCACCTTTCCCCATATATTGGCAGGAACTATTATTCCCTTCTTCGCGCTCAATATTCTTAGTCCATTCACCCAACTGTCTCTCATAATCACAGTCACTATAAGCCATAAGGGGATCTCACTCATCAAAGCTAAGAAAACTGAAGTCACCAATATCTTGTCGGCCACTTGATCCATGACCTTACCAGTTTCTGATACCTTGTTCAACCTTCTCGCTAGGTACCCATCCAGGTAGTCTGTAAAAGCTGCTATTAAAAAAATAACCAGGGCGATGGAGTAACATTCATTCTTAAGAAGGAAGACTATCGGTACTGTCAGAACGATCCTGGAGTAAGTCACTAGGTTTGGCATAGTATGACTCCTTTCATATCGTACTCATCATGTTCTTCAACACGCACCTTCACGAGATCTCCAATTTTTCCTTTTCCCTTCAGATATATTACCCCATCTATCTCAGGCGCATCCATCCACGTCCTGCCGATCATGAAACCATTTTCCCTATCCTCCAGAACAGCTACGAATTCTTTCTCTAAAAATCTATTGAGTTTTTCAAAGGATATATCCGCTTGTTTTAATAACAATCTCTCCTTCCTTTCCTCTGCCACTTCTTTATCGACTTTATCGCTGAATTCATGCGCTACGGTACCTTCCTCATCTGAATACACAAAAACTCCTAATTTATCGAATCCAACATCCACCACAAATTCCATCAATTTCTCAAAATCTTCGTCCCTCTCTCCTGGAAAACCAACTATCACACTTGTTCTCAAAACAGCATCTGGACATGCTCTTCTTATCCTTTCAAAAAGTTCCATCAATTCCTCAGATTTTTTCATTCTTCCCATTCTTCTAAGAATCTCATCACTGGCGTGTTGTATAGGTACGTCAAAATACTTCACAACTTTTTCCAGAGAACACATAGTCTCTATTATATCCTGTGTCAAGAAATCTGGATGAAGGTACATAACTCTGATCCAGAATTTTCCTTCTAGAGAATTCAGGCCCCTCAAAAGTTCAGGTAAAGCCTGGTTTCCATATATATCGATGCCATATCCCGTGGTATCCTGAGCGACCAGTATTATCTCCTTTTTTCCGGACTCAATCAAGTACCTTGCTTCCTTCAATATGTCCTC
>QNAV01000137.1:0-4233 GCA_003641585.1 Thermotoga sp.
CGAACATACTTGGAGATTACATTCCTGTGATCCTTCCCTGGGGTAGAAAGTTCCTGATAAGTCCAGGAGACGTTCTCGTTTACATCGGTGTATTCCTTCTATTTCTGAGTAAAAAGAGATGCTAAGTTACGATCTCTATCCCTGTTCCTGCTGTTCCAGGACCAACATGGGTCGTTATGACTTTTCCCATCATCGCTATTCCAGTCACTTCCACATCGTAATATTCTTTCAGGATTCTTTCAACATCCCTCGCACCAGTTTCGTTGTCCGCATGAACTGGAAGAATCCTCAGTTTCGATCCTTCCGGCGCGTATTCCTTCACCTTCTCGACCAGAGCTTCGGCTGCTTTCTGACTCCCCCTGACTTTCCTGTAAGGTATGAGTTTTCCCTCCTCGTTTATATGCACACATACCCTTATCTTCAACATCGTTCCGAAGAATCCTTGAACCTTTGTGACCCTTCCACCCTTGACAAGGAAGTTGAAATCTGAAACGTAAAAAACTGCCCTGAACCTGCCGGAGTTCAATTCTTCCAGAATTTTTCTGTACGCTTCCTCACCGCTCGCCCCTTCGTTCAGAATTTCTCTCACTCTCCTTGCAACGAGAGCATTCACTGCAGATGCTAGTTTCGTGTCCACAACGTACACAGGGATGTCAACTTCTTTCGCTGCCATATTTGCAGAATTTACCGTTCCAGAGAGGTTCGAGGATATACACAGAGCTATTATCTCATCGTAGCCTTCTTCCTTTGCTTTCAAATAAAGCTTTTTGAAATCCTCGGCCGTTGGTTGAGACGTTTTTGGAAGTTCTTTGGCTTCCTTTATCCTCCTGTAGAAATCTTCGATCTCTTTTGGATCTCTGACATCGGGTTCTGACGTTCCATCGGGCCAGTTCACATAGAGAGAGGCTATCTCAACGTCGTACCTTTCCAACCACTCGATAGGTATGTCTCCTGTGCTATCCAGGATTATCTTAACTCTCTTCATGTCCCCCACCCCTTTCGGATAATCTGTTCAGAACTATGGAGACAGCTCCCAGAACACCTGCATCGTCCAGAAGTTTGCTTCTAACTATCTTGAATGTCCCAAGGAAAGATGGCATGACGTAATCGTTGACCTTCTCGTTCAGAGGATCGAACAGAACGTCCCCTGCCCTCGATATACCCCCTCCTATGATAATTACCTGTGGATTGAATGTGTGAACGTAACTTGCTATGGCCCTTGCAAGGGCATCTACAACCCTATCTCTTATCAGAGTAGCTAGTCTGTCTCCAAGCAGAACTGCTTCGAAAACATCTTTGGGGGTTACCTTATCGGGTCCACCTGCCATCGCAAAGATTTTGGAATCCGGAAACTTCTTGTAAGATTCCATCGCGAACTTTTTGATGGCGGTTCCCGACGCAACGGCTTCAAGACACCCTCTCACCCCGCATCCACACACAGGGCCGTTGGGCTCTATGACTATGTGCCCGAGTTCTGCTCCTATCCCTGTGCTTCCTGTAAGTAATCTTCCGTGGGTTATCACCCCTCCTCCTATACCCGTTCCGAGTGTGAGAGCTACTATATGATCGTAATTCTTCCCCGCACCGAACCACTTCTCTCCCAGAACGAAAGAATTCGCATCGTTTTCAATGAAAACTTTCTTTCCCGTCCTTCTTTCGATCTCGTCGGCCAGAGGAACATCCCACCAATCGGGAAAATTCGGGGAGAATCTGACGATCCCTCTATCCCTATCGATCGAGCCGGGTGAACCTATTCCCACGTACTCAACGTCCTCAGTTGTCACATCGTTTACCGCTTCTGCTATCCTTTCCATGACTCTATCCTTTCCTTCCTCGACATGGGTTTCTCTCGTGAGCTTTTTTATGATCTTTCCAGATTCATCGACTAATCCCACCGTGAACGTGGTTCCTCCAAGATCCACTCCTACGATCTTCATTTTCATCACTCCTTTTATTCTGCATATTATACGAACAAAGCGATTAAAAGAGCCAGGCCATACATTATGCCACAGACAAGGAGAAAGTACCTTCCCCTCCTGTCGTGTTCCTTCCTCTTCTTGAGTTTTTTCTCCCTCAGAGCCCTCGTTCCAAGATCGAACGATATTATAGATAAAAGGAGCATGAAGGATCCTATGTAAAACAGCACATCGGATATCACCCTCAACGTATCACCCCGATGTGATATATTTTAAACCTAGAGGTGATGAGATTGCCTGTATTGTTCCTAACGGGTAATGCAGATCTTTCCAAAGATGAGTATATCAAGAAAAAGGTGGAAGATCTGAAAGCAGATTATACAAGAATCCACCCGAAAGATACAGACAGAATCGAAAAGATCAGAAGATCCATACAGACACTCGGTATGTTCCAAAGCAGGGTGGTTCTGGATGTGATCGATTTCGATTCCTGGAAATCCCAGGAGAAGAAGATCCTTCTCGACATGTTGAAAGAGGTCCCGGAGACGGTACACGTTTTCATAAGATCGACCAGAGGAATAAAGGGATATCAGAGTATATCCTTTGATCTACCGAAACCGTGGGAAAGGGAAAAGTGGATAGATTACGTGAAGAAAGCCTTCAAGAAGAAAGGGTTGAATATCGAAGATGACGCTGCTGAACTTTTCTTCTCCATGGTCGGGAGTGATGAGGGAAGGATAGAGAAGGAAATAGAGAAGTTGATGAATTATTGTGAAAGCGGTGTTGTCACAAGCGACGATGTGAAGAAGGTGGTTTACTTTTACGAACATCCTCCCCTCGATGAACTCTCTTTCTCCATTTCGGAGGGGAGGGTGGATAACGCTCATAGGGTACTGGATGAACTTCTGAAAATATCCGAGCCGATAGTCATAAGCTCTGTTCTTGCAAATCACTTCCTTGACCTTTTCAAGATAGTGATGACCGTTCCGAAAAAGGAAAAGTACATATGGCCGGAAATCTCCAACATCTCAAAGTCCTTGAAGATACCGGTACCGAAGGTGGCAAGATTTTTGGGATTCAAATTCAAAGGATGGGATTTCGAGGTTTTGAACCACGTAAAGTTCTATTCACCCGAGATCCTCTCAAAGATCCTGAAAGATCTCTACAAGCTAGACAGAGGTGTGAAAGGGGACGACGATTCGAGACTTGCGATACACGAATTCATAGAAAAGGTGAGGGGTTACCTGAATGAGATTGGTCTTCAGAGAACTGAAAAATAACTGGTACAGCATAGCGGTCATAGTATCTGCCATACACAGTAGAAGGAAAGACGTTGAACTTCATGTCACAAAAAGCGTCGATGATATCTTGAAATTTCCTCCCAAAGAGACGGTCGTTGCGTACTCTTTCATGAGCTTCGATCTTCATATAGTGAAAGAAGAGGTAGACCTGTTGAAAAGCAGAGGGTACATCCTCATAGCGGGAGGCCCCCATCCCACCGCCGATCCTGAAGGAACTCTGTCCATGGGTTTTGACTACGTCTTCACGGGAGATGGAGAAAACAACATATTGAAGTTTCTAGAAGGAGAAAGGCCATCCAATAGAATCTTCGATGGATTGAAAGAGAGAGTCGATCTGAACGATTTTCCACCTTTTTCCCCAGAGCTCGGTATATTCATCCCCATAGAAATAACAAGAGGTTGTCCTTTCAGGTGTGCTTACTGCCAAACACCCCAGCTTGCCGGAAAGATGGCAAGGCACAGATCCATAGAGATGATAGTGCACTACGCATCGGAAGGTGTCAAAAGAAACAAGAAAGTCGCCCGTTTCATATCGCCAAATTCTTTCGGATACGGCTCCAGAAATGGTATAAAGCCAGATCCGGATGTGGTGGAGAAACTTCTGTTCGAGCTGAAGAAAGTGGGAGTTGAAGAGATATACTTTGGAACCTTTCCATCGGATGTGAGGCCGGAATCCGTAAGCGACGATATCTTGAGGAGGATAAAAAAATACGTCAACAACAGATCGATAGTGATTGGGGCGCAGAGTGGAAGCAACAGGATCTTAAAGATCATAAAGAGAGGACACACCGTGGAGATGGTCGAGAAAGCGATCGAGACCATCGCAAACAACGGTTTCATTCCCCACGTTGATTTCATATTCGGTTTCCCTTTCGAGAAGGAAGAAGACGTTCTGGAAACTTTCAAGTTCATCGAAAAGATCGTGAAGAAATACAAAGCCAGGATCCATGCACACACCTTCATGCCTCTTCCCGGAACGGAACTTTTCAAGGTGGGCCCTGGAAAACTCACAAAAC
>QNAV01000138.1:0-4219 GCA_003641585.1 Thermotoga sp.
GCCAATAGAGAAAGTCGTTCCAAAATTTCTGGAATTCTTAGGAGATTCCATCCTTGTGGCTCACAACGCCAATTTCGATTATGGTTTCTTAAGATATTGGATATCCCAGGTAACTGGGAAGAACTGGGAAAATCCTTACATAGATACTCTGGGACTCTCGAAAGCTCTTCTCAAAATGTCCAGTTATTCTCTGGATAAGATCGCTTCGAAGTTGAAAATAGGAACCTTTCAGCATCACAGAGCTCTAGACGACGCGAGAGCAACTGCACGGATATTTCTGAAACTTCTTCAAATGCTGAAGGTCATGGGTATAACGAAGATATCGGAGATAGAGAAGGTAAGAAGCGAAATAGACTTCAAGAGTTTGAAGCCATACCATTTCACGATTCTTGTGAAGAACAAGGAAGGTTTGAAAAATCTGTACATTCTGGTTTCAAAGAGTCACGTGGAGTTTTTCCACAGTGTTCCCAGAATTCCCAGAAGCCTCCTCATAAACTATAGAAAAGGTCTTCTCATAGGCACTGCCTGTATTTCAGGTGAATTGGCAAAAGCGTTTCTGGAGCACGCAAGTGATGAGGAACTCGAAGAAATAGCGAAATTCTATGACTACATCGAGATAATGCCTTTGAGTGTTGCAAGATTAGAAGATGAAGAGAGAGAAATACCGGAAGAAAGATTGAAGGAGATGTACAAAAAATTCTACGAAATAGGAAAAAAACTCAATATACCAGTTGTTATGACAGGTGATGTACATTTCCTTGATCCTGAAGATTCGAAGGGTAGGTTGGCTCTTCTAGCACCTCAGAACAGGAAAAAGCAGGGTACAGCACCACTTCACTTTCGATCGACAGATGAGATGATGGAAGAAGCTATGAAAATTTTCGAGGATGAAGAAATAGCCTATGAAATCGTTGTGAAAAATACCAGGAAGATAGCCGAGATGATAGAAGAAGTGATTCCTGTTGAAAAAAGGTTACATCCACCCGTCATAGAAAGAGCTGAGGAGATAATAAGCGATATGGTATGGAAGAAAGCGAAAGAGACCTACGGTGATCCTCTACCTTCCATTGTTGAGAAGAGATTGAACAAGGAATTGAACGCCATCATAACGCATGGTTACTCTGTGCTTTATCTGATAGCTAAAAGGCTCGTTGATAAATCCAAGGAAGACGGTTACGTCGTGGGATCCAGGGGATCTGTTGGTTCTTCTCTGGTAGCTCACCTTCTTGGAATAACGGAGGTCAATCCTTTGCCACCCCATTACGTGTGTCCAAAGTGTAAGTACTCAGAGTTTGTTGAGGAAGATACATTCGGAGCAGGTTTCGATCTTCCGAATAAAGAATGTCCCAGATGTGGTGCTCAGATGAGAAAAGATGGGCATGATATTCCTTTCGAAGTTTTCATGGGATTTGAAGGGGATAAGATACCAGATATCGATCTGAACTTCTCGGGCGAGTATCAGGATAAAGCTCACAGGTACATAGAGGAACTATTCGGTAGAGACCACGTGTTCAGAGCTGGTACAATAAGTACAATCGCTGAAAGAAGCGCCATGGGTTTTGTGAAGAGTTACGAGGAGAAAGCAAGGGTGAAGTTGAGAAAAGCCGAGAAAGAGAGACTCATGATCAAGATAACGGGGGTTAAAAGAACCACGGGCCAGCATCCTGGGGGTCTCATGATAATACCCAAAGACAAAAGCGTCTACGATTTCACACCAATACAGTATCCTGCGAACGATCGTAGTACTGGTGTTTTCACGACACATTTTGCCTATGAAACCATACACGATGACCTTGTGAAGATAGATGCACTTGGACACGATGATCCCACTTTCATGAAATTCTTGAAGGATCTAACAGGAGTGGATCCCATGAGCATACCAATGGATGATCCTGAAACTCTGGCCATATTCAGTTCTGTTGAACCACTCGGTGTGAATCCCGATGAGCTGGGAACGGATGTTGGAACTTACGGAATACCGGAATTTGGAACGGAATTCGTACGGGGGATGCTTAGAGAGACCCGCCCAAAAACCTTCTCGGAACTCGTCAGGATCTCCGGGCTTTCTCACGGCACAGACGTGTGGTTGAACAACGCAAGGGATTGGATCAGGAAAGGTTACGCCACCCTTGCTGAAGTCATATCTTGCAGGGATGATATCATGAATTACCTGATCCACAAGGGAATGGAACCTTCCCTTGCTTTCAAAATAATGGAGAATGTTAGGAAGGGAAGAGGAATAAGCGAAGAAGAAGAGAAAATGATGAAAAAGTTGAAAGTTCCCAACTGGTTCATAGAGTCCTGTAAAAGGATAAAGTATCTGTTCCCAAAAGCCCACGCTGTTGCCTACGTGAGCATGGCTTATAGAATCGCTTACTTCAAGGTTCATTATCCCCTATCCTTTTACTCAGCCTATTTTACGATAAAGGGTGACCAATTCGACCCCGAAACGATTCTGGCAGGAGAGAGAGCCATAAGGGAAAGACTATCGGAATTGAAATCCATGACAAAAAAAGATGTTCAAGACAAAAACGAAGAGGCGATTTTGGAAGTTGCTTTGGAGATGCTTTTAAGAGGTTTTTCGTTCTTGAGACCTGATATATTCAAATCGGAAGCAAAGATCTTTCTGGTAGAGGGAAATTCTCTTAGAATACCTTTTAACAAGTTACCAGGATTAGGTGACAGTGTGGCTGAATCTATTGTGAGAGCGAGGGAAGAAAAGCCTTTCACTTCTATGGAAGATCTTCTCAAGAGAACGAAAGTCAACAGAACACAACTTGAGATGATGAAGAGGATGGGAGTTTTAGGAAATCTTCCAGATACGGAGCAGTTCTCTCTATTCTAAAATCAAGGCCATGATCAGAGTATCCTTGAAACATTCCTCCAATCTCACCGCTTTTCTCTTTCTGCCTTCAACGATGAAACCGAATTTTCTGTAAAGATTTATAGCTCTTTCGTTGTCTTCAAGAACTTCAAGCTGTATTCTAACAATTCTCTTTTTTCTTGCCCATTCTATGAGTGTTTCCATCATGGCACTACCTATTCCCAAACCCCAATAATCCTTCAAAACACTCAAGCTCAATTCGCCTGAATGGGAAACCCTTTTTCTCCTGAAAGTTGAAAAACTCAGAAGAGAGACGATCCTATCGTCGAGCACACCCACTATCATGAGCTTTCTTGGATTGTTCAGATGCGATTTAATTATGCTCCTCTCCATTGGAACATCGAGAACCTCTTCAGGCTTTGTAACCATGTAATGAGTTTCGATCGTCACCCTTCTCATGTATCCGACAATCTCATTAGCATCCGAAACTTTAGCATCTCTTATCAGAAGTACCCTGCCATTCTTCAACCTGTAGTACCTTATCACACGTTCAATTCCTCCTCGAGTTTTAAAGCCCTGAGAAAAGTTTCGTGGATTGTTTTCATGAGGGCTCCTCTTATTCCCTCCCGCTCCATCGTGTATATCCCTTCTATGGTGGTTCCAGCAGGCGATGTCACAACATGCCTGAATTCCCCAGGATGATTCCCCATTATCTTCAAAAGCTCGGCAGATCCTTTTAAAGTTTCAAGTACCATGACCCTGGCTTTTTCGTAAGAAAGTCCCATTCTGAGACCCGCATCTATGAGAGCTTCCACCATGACGAAAACGAAAGCGGGGCCACTTCCGCTCAGAGCGGTAACAGCAGCAAGATCTTTCTCTCTTACTTCGACGACGAATCCTAAAGTGGATATCACTTTTTTGATGAGTTCTCTATCATCAGAAGGTATATTGTCGGAGGAAGCCATTCCTATCACTCCTTTTCCTATCATGGCAGGGACGTTGGGCATTATACGGACAACTTTTTCACTTCCTGTCTCCTCTCTTATCTTTCTGATGCTAACAGCCGCCATGGTGCTTATCACGATTTTCTCTTTCAAAGAAACTCTTCTTATCTGTGAAAACATCTCGAGGGAGTCCTGGGGTTTCACGCATAGGAAGATCACATCTGAAAGCTCACACAACTCTTCGTTGGTATCTGCTATGGTGTAACCGGACTTCTGAAAAGGTACGAGCTTCTCCTTAGATCTGTTGCTCAAGATCACATCTTCTGGATCCACTACCTTCCCCTCGACAAGTCTTCTTGCTATGATGCTTCCTATGTTTCCCACACCTATTATACCCACCTTCACGTTCATCACCTCCATTAAGAATTGAGGGAGCCAGCAGGCTCCCTCC
>QNAV01000139.1:0-4215 GCA_003641585.1 Thermotoga sp.
ACCATAGATTCCGCTGTCAGTCCTACCAAATGTATTGTTATTGACGAATCAAAATACGATTGGGAAGGAGACATGAGACCCAAGATCCCGTGGAGCAAAACCATCATATACGAGATGCACGTGAGACTCTTCACCATGAGTTCAACCTCTGGTGTGAAACACCCTGGAACATTCCTCGGTATTCTGGAAAAGATCGATCACCTTAAGGAATTGGGTGTGACGGCTGTTGAGCTCATGCCCATTTTCGAATTCAATCCCGATGCGAACACAAGAATAAATCCCCTTACAGGTGAGAGACTAAAAGATGTCTGGGGATACAATCCCCTTGCTTTCTTCGCTGTGACCGGAAATTACTCGCCTTACCTTAGGCTGGGAGAACAGGTTTTCGTGTTCAAGGATTTTGTGAAAGAGATGCATAGAAATGGTATAGAGGTTATACTCGATGTTGTTTACAACCACACTGGTGAGGGAAACGAACTTGGGCCAACTCTTTCATTTCGTGGCATCGATAACTCGATATATTACATGTTAGATCCAAAGAACAAAAGGTTCTACTTGAACTACTCAGGATGCGGTAACACTTTAAACTGCAATCACCCTGTGGTTAAACAGATGATCCTGGATAGTTTACGTTACTGGGTTACCGAAATGCACGTTGATGGATTCAGATTCGATCTTGCAGGTGTTTTGGGAAGGGCACCGGACGGTAGATGGATAGGTGATCTTTCACTCTTGAAGGATATCGCTGAAGACCCGATACTTCACGATGTGAAGCTCATAGCGGAGGGATGGGACGCGGCAGGAGGTTATTTCCTAGGAGAGTTTCCTGAAGGATGGGCGGAGTGGAATGGGAAATACAGGGATACCGTAAGACGCTTCGTGAGAGGAGATCATGGAGTAGTAACAGAGCTTGCAACTCGAATATCAGGTAGTCAAGATCTGTACGGTCACAAAAGTCCTCTTGCAAGTGTCAACTTCGTGACGTCCCATGACGGCTTCACGCTCTACGATCTGGTTTCATACAATAGAAAGCACAACGAAGCCAATGGTGAAAACAACGAAGATGGAATGGACGAGAATTACAGTTACAACCATGGCGTTGAGGGGGATACTGATGATCCTGAGATCATCAGGATAAGGAAAAGGCAGATAAAGAACTTCATAACTATTCTGATGATATCTCAAGGGACACCCATGATACTCATGGGAGATGAATTCTGCAGAACTCAGAAAGGGAACAACAACGCATATTGCCACGATAACGAATTAACCTGGGTTGACTGGTCTTTCAAGGAGAGACACTCCGATATATTCAGGTTCTTCAAGAAGATGATACATTTCAGGAAAGAACATCCTGCTCTTCGCAGGGAACACTTTTTCACTGGAAAAGATTTCACAGGTGATGGTGTACCAGATCTCACCTGGCACGGTGTCAAACCCTTTCAACCCGATTGGAGTTATTATTCAAGAAGCCTAGCTTTCATGATAAGTGGACAGGATTGCATATGTGAAGAAGATAGAGATAACGATATATATGTTATTCTGAATCAATGGATAGAACCTCTCATATTCGAGCTACCTGATCCTCCATCTGGTGTTAGATGGTACAGGGTCGTTGATACCTATGAGGAATCTCCAAACGATTTCTTAGATGATCCAGTCCCTGTTGGTAAATTCTACAGGGTTATGCCAAGAAGTTCTGTTGTTCTGATTGGGAAATAGAGGATGTATCAGACTATGAAAGCAAGGTATATAACGTATCCTGCTTTATTTGCGTCTTTAACGGCAATTGGTGCTCAGATCAGTATACCTGTTGGGGAAGTTCCCTTAACATTCCAGGTCCTGTTCGTTCTGCTTTCAGGGTTCATACTGGGTGCTAGAATGGGATTTCTATCCCAGGTCGTTTATCTACTCATGGGAGCAATTGGGCTTCCTGTCTTTGCAGGGTTCAAGGGAGGATTGGTGCATCTTTACGGTCCGACAGGAGGATATTTGCTCGCGTTTCCTCTAGCCGCCTTCCTTGCTGGTTTGATAACCAGGCGAGGAAATTTTGTCAACTATCTGATCGCCTCACTTGTCGGGATATCAACGATATACTTTCTGGGATGGATAAGACTCGGTCTGCTGATGCGAGATTTTGAGAAAGCTTTTGAGCTAGGAGTTGCGCCCTTCGTGACCTTCGATCTCATAAAGACCGGCATAGCCATAACAGTGATAGAAAGGCTAAAAAAGATCAGGACGAAGATAGGATCTTTATGATTTGAGCCTCTGCTTTCAGAAATCTCTCGTCCAGTATTCTATCCCCATGGAAGGCTAAAGTTATCTCTTCTATTATCCTTGAAGGTCTCTCCGAAAGTACCAAAATCCTGTCTCCCATATAGACCGCTTCCTTAACGTCGTGGGTAACCATCAATAAGGTAAAGTTATTCTCTCTCCAAAGTTCTACAATATCATCCATGATTTTCAACTTCACAGGAAGATCGAGAGAAGAAAATGGTTCATCCAGGATGAGGAGGTCGGGATCATTCAGAAGAGCTCTTGCAAGATTCACCCTTTGCCTCATTCCACCACTGAGTTGAGATGGAAGATGATTTTCAAAGCCTTCTAACCTTACCATTTTCAAGATTTCTTTTATTTTGCCCTCATTGTCTGAAACAAACGAGAGATTCTTTTTAACTGTTCTCCATGGTATCAATCTTGGCTCTTGAAAGACAAAACCTAAGCTTTTAAAGTCCATATAGAGCTCTCCTTCGTCGTACCCTTCCAAACCAGCGATTATTTTCAGAAAGGTTGTCTTTCCACAACCAGACGGCCCAAGGAGGACAATTCTTTCGCCTTTTGAAACTTTCAAACTCCATCTATC
Source organism: Thermotoga sp. (assembly GCA_003641585.1). Classification (GTDB taxonomy): domain Bacteria; phylum Thermotogota; class Thermotogae; order Thermotogales; family Thermotogaceae; genus 4484-232. The sequence goes on from QNAV01000139.1 coordinate 2,864, forward strand.
AAGGACCAGGAGTTTTCCGTATCTTTTGACAAGATCCTTTACCTCTAGGACATCCCCCATTTCCTGGTTAGCCTCCTCACGAAACGTTTTGTGAGTCTTTCTGAGATGATGCCAAAAGCGACCGCTATTATGGTCAGCGCGTAGACTCTCGGAACGTCGACGTACTGTCTTGCCCATGATATTAGAACTCCCAGCCCTTTGTCACCACATAGAAATTCTGATACCAGTATCACCTTCCAGACGTTTCCAATGGATATATCGATGGTGGCCACAACGAACGGAACGATTGAACCAAGGTAGATATCTTTGAAGACCTTTCTTTTTGGAACTTTGTACACTTTCACCATCTCCAAAAGATCCTTATCGATACTTCTCACACCAGCAGCTGTTGTGAAGATGGAAACGGGAAGGAGCGATAGAAAACTTATAAGAACCGGCCCTTTCCACCCTATTCCCCACAGGAACATGACGAGGGCAAGCCACGATATGACAGGAACGGCCTGGACGATCGTCACAACAGGCCTCAATATTTCGTAGATCGTAGTGTTTATTCCCATTACAAGGCCTATGAGTGTTCCCAAGAGAACAACGAGCCCTAAAACGAGAAAACCCTTCCACGCGGTACTGAGAAACGCGTGGAAGGTTTCGATTTTCGCTAACTCGTGAATCAACGCTTTGAAAGTTTCAACGGGTGTTGGAAGAATGAAGCTCGAACCAAGCAAAAGCGATAAGATTTCCCAGGAAAGTACAAACAAAAGCAAACCAACGATCGTCTTCATCTTGCATAAAATCCTTCATCTGGAACTCCTGGCATACCCTCTGGGTACAGTTCATTCAACTTTTTCAAAAACAGTGCGACCTCTCCTTCGCAATCCTTGATGTCAACGTAGTAAAATTTCGTTCTCTTCATGGATTCCTTCAATACATGTGTGGGAATGTTGAGAAATTTTTTCGTCAGGATGAGTGCTTCATCCAAATTCTTGTTCATCCATTCCACAGAGTTTTTGAACAATTCAACAACTTTTTCAACAACCATCGGATACTCCTTAAGGAATCTCCTGCTTGTGAACAAACCGGCGATGGGAAGTCTTGGAGGGATACCCATCTCGTCCCCCCAAACTTTCTGGAAATCCAATGCAATCTTTCCCTTTCCTCCAAGCGCACACAGAGTTACAAAAGGTTCTGGAAGCGCTGCAAACTTTATCTTTCCTGATTTAAAGAGTGCGACAATTTCCTGAGGTGGAGCATAAAGTATCCTCACATCCTTATCAGGAATCACTCCTTCTTCCGTCATGAGGTACCTCATCAGAACGTCGACCGTCTGACCTCTGCCATGTGCTGTGTAAATTTCC
>QNAV01000140.1:0-4210 GCA_003641585.1 Thermotoga sp.
CTTCATATTCGTCCTTGTAACTATTAACTCGTTTCCTATTATAACTCTCAACCTTCATATGATGAGCGATGAACAAGCCACGGATGTTCTTTTGGATGTGAAAAACAAAATAGAGCAGCTGGCCCCTGATTACACCGAAATAATTTTTGATTCGGCAACTCCGGCATCTTATGATCTGTTCTTTTTCATCGAGTACAACGCTTCCCTAGAGGTTTACATTGGAGAATGGAAGGAAGATTCGAAGATCGTGTCAAGATGTGAATACGATCCCAAAGGTTACAAGTTCTATAAAGACTTCATTATGGAGTGTGCTTCCTGTCCTCTTGAAAAAGCTTCTTTCAAGAAGTTCAGTATGGGAGATTTTTCCAGTCCATTCAGATTGACGTACCATCCTGCCCTAGATGAATACCCAGATTTCAGCCCAGATGGGAAATATATCTGTTTTATATCTGATAGGATCGGGGGAAACAGGAACATATTCCTGATCGATAAAGAGACGGGAAAACTCATACCAAAACCTGTATATGGGAGTAGCGAGTACTTCCCAAAATTTTCCCCCAGTGGTAACAAAATGGTATTTCAGGGATCCCTCCATGGAAATTGGAACATCTACACCATGCCTCTCGAGAACTACTCCAGAAGTATAAGAAGGATATCCTCTGGTAGAGCTCCCGCGTATTCTCCAAACTGGTTAGATGAGGATAAAGTGATATACGTTCAAGACCATGCCACATCGAACTATTTCGTAGTAGCTGATACGAGAACACTGAAAAGAAAGGTGATAGAGCTTCCTTTCGATCGGATATTCTCCCCAACCCCTCACGGAAGCGATCTCTATTTTGTAGGACTTAAGGAAGCGGATTTTGGGATATATAAATTAACTCCCGATGGAAGTATTATCACAGTGGAAGATACAGAATACAACGAGCACGATCCATGTATCAAAGGGGATTTCCTAGTATTCACTTCGAACAGAGATGGAATTTATAGATTATGGGCGAAAGATATGAAAACTGGGAAAGTCTGGTGCCTCACGAAGGATATTCCTTATGATACTTTCTACCCGGTTTTCTCACCAGATGGATCATTGATCGCTTTTTCCGTCTACAAAACGGGTTCCGAACCTGACATATGGATAATAAGATTCAACCCTTCAGAGGAGTCTTCTCCCCTCAACGATCTCCCTTAATTTTTCGCGATCTATGAGAACAATTTTATCCAGGTGACCTTTTCCAGCAAGCCTTTCTGCGAGATCCATCACGTTTTTTGAGAAATACGAATTGGTTATCACGGCACCTTCTCTAGCACCATATACGTACGAGGATGCTATCACTTCTTTCAAAACTTCCTCCCCCAGCTTGTTTTTCCAGAATTTCACCTGGATAACCACTTTTTTTCTACCCTTCCTGAGTAATATATCAGCACCGAAATCTCTACTTTTTCTAGTTCTGATCACTCTATACCCAAGATCCTTCAGTATCCTCTCCACGAAGACTTCGAATTCATAAGGATTGTTTATATTCTCGAGCTGTTTTAACCTCACGCTCTTCCATTTCTTCTTCCTCCAGAGAAAGTACAAGATGAAAACAATCACCACAATAATCAGCGATATTTCAACGTAGAACACGCTCGAATTCCTCCAATTTCTTAAGAATAACTTTGGTTCTATGTACATTAACGTTCGAATTTATCCTCCTAGTTGCCTCCAACACGTCTTCTGTCCTTTCCAAAGAAAGGATTCTCACATCTTTAACGTTGTTCAGGAAAGCTTCGTAAAGTATCTCCTTTAGGATATTGAAATTCATCTTGAAATCCACATAAAACAGAATCTTCCTCATGTTTTTTTTCACCATGAAGATACCATGACTCAATTCTCTGTATTCCCAATTCTTTCTCTTAAAATAACTTACAATCACTCGCTTCACTTCCTGAGGATCCTTTGGACGTCTCCTTTTTTTTCTATAAGCTATGAGAAAGAGAATCAAGGATAAAATAATGGCTACTATTACCTTTATGGGTTCAAAGATCAAAAGAACCACCTCAAGCATGTATTATCATAGGGATTCCTTGAACGTCCTCTCCTTCACCAAATTCGACAGCCTCTCCCAAAACTATCCTTTGAGCTGTCCATAACAGGACCAACGCGTCGAAAACATCATCCATCTTGAAATTGACTTCTACATCGTCAAATCTGATATTGACCAGGTACCTTTCAAGGAGTTTCTTTCTTTCCAATATCCCTGTTTCCGTATGCTTGGAATGGAGTTTGTCCCCTTTCATCAAAGTGAAAGAAGCCTCAGGATGTCCCTCTCTAAGGGTATTTTTGAACCTTTCAAAAAGCTCCCTTGCCTCCCTTATCCTTGGAAAGAGAAGGTACATCTGCTTCGGGATACCGATTCCATATTTTTTCTTTATATCCCTGTAATTTCGTTCTTTCAGCATTTCCAGGGTTGGGGGAGGAATCACGGAAGAAGGTGTTCCAACGATTTTTCGAATCATCTCATCACATAACCTCATCGTCGTTCTTCTTTCACCAATTTTTCTGGGCTTGTGTAAAAGACCTATAGGAATATCGACAACCACGAGATCAGAGAAAGAAAGGATCCGTTTGAGACTTTTAACAGCTCCAACACGTATCTCAATTCCATGTTTCAGAGCAAAGACCCAACCCTTTGGGCATCCATCCACACCGCACACTATCATGACTTCACCTACTTCAAGAAAGCGCTCTTCAATATGGTGTCTATGAGCTCTTCAAAAGACATTCCTTTGGCTCTAGCAGAAGCTGGCATGTCGCTCAATTCGGTAAGACCTGGGATTGTGTTTATCTCCAAAAAGTAGAATTCACCATCTTTCAGTATTCCATCGACTCTTCCAAATCCCCTACATCCGGTTTCTTCAAAAGCTTTCACAGCTATTTCTTTCACTCTTCTCTCTTCCTCAGCGGATAGAGGTGCTGGAAGGATGAATTCTGTCATACCTGGTGTGTACTTTGCCACGTAGTCATAAAACTTTCTCTTGGGCCTTAACTCGAGTATGGGTAAAACTTCAAATCCCTTCTCCGTCTCGATTATGGAGACTGTTAGTTCTCTGCCTTTCACGTACTCCTCCACGATCATCTCTCGATGTATTTTCAATTCCTTTTCGAGCGCTTCTTTGTACTCTTCCTCGCTACCACATATGTGAACTCCTATACTTGAACCCTCACTTCTGGGTTTTATGACACATGGATAACCAACTGGAGATCCCTTAACTTCTCTTACGATCTTATATTCAGGGATAGGTACGATTCCTTTTAACACTTTGTAGGTGAATAACTTGTCGAAACAGATGGAACTTGCAAGGACACCAGAGCCAGTGTATTTAACTCCTAGCATATCAAGGATTGCCTGTATTCTCCCATCCTCACCGAAGGTTCCATGTAGGGCTATGAAAGCAACATCGGATTCTTTTAAAATACCTATTTTCTCGAAAAAATCCTCCCTCACATCCAAGGGGATAACATCGTACCCAAGTTTTTTCAAAGCCTCCACGACTCTTTTCCCGCTTTTTAACGATATCTCACGTTCTCTCGAGATTCCTCCCATCAGAACCGTTACCTTCATTGCTTTCCCCCTTGAGGTTGAAGAATATCTTGTTGTCTAAGACGATGGCTGGAGTATCCGATTTAACACCCTTCGTCCTACCACACGCTTCGCACTTCAGGTAAAAGCCGTATTTCCCGTACTTCATAGTCATGGGGCTTCCACATTCGCATTTTCTATCGCTCTGCATATCTATTTTTATCCCATTCACACCTTCCAACAGATTTTTAAAACCGACATAAAACTTTTTCAGAAGATCTTGGTACTCTTGTTCTCCCTTCTCTATTTCATCGAGCCTTTCCTCCATCCTGGCTGTGAAGTCCAGATCAACGATCTCACCAAAATATTTTTCCATGAAGTCGTTAACGATAGAGCCTAGAAGAGTTGGCACGATCTTCCTTCTTTCTTTCTTCACATACTTCCTTCTAAAAAGGGTCCTTATTGTGGTAGCATACGTACTCGGTCTTCCTATACCTCTTTTCTCCATCTCTTTAACCAGGGTGGCTTCGGAAAAACGCGGTTTGGGTTTCGTTTCCATCTCCTTGATCTCCACCTCTTCTATCTCAATCAGTTCTCCTTCTCCCCTGTGGAAGTTTGTGCTGCTTTCTTTTACCATCTCCAAAACC
>QNAV01000141.1:0-4175 GCA_003641585.1 Thermotoga sp.
CTGTTCACCTGATATCACTACCTTCGTTCACTTTCTGTCCTGATGCGTAATACATAACTTCTTGTTGCGAAACTTTACGATGCCTGTTGTCAATGATGTTGACGATTCTTCCCTCCCACATTACCGCTATTCTGTCACTGAGATGAAGTATCTCTGGAAGTTCTGAAGATATCATGATGACAGCTTTACCTTGAGCTGCGAGTTCTCTGATCATTCTATGAATTTCCGCTTTCGTGGCAACATCTATACCTCTCGTTGGTTCATCGAATATCAGAACATCAGAGTTCAAAGCCAACCATTTCGCCAGGACCACTTTCTGCTGATTACCACCAGAGAGAGTTTCTGTAATCTTGTCAATACTGGGAGTTTTTATGTTGAGTCTTTTCACGAAATCCTCTGCGAGTCTATCTGACTTTCTTTCATCAACTATAAGTCCTCTCCTCAGCTTATCAAGAGAAGGCAGAACTATGTTATCCCTCACGGCGAGTTTCAGAACCAACCCTTGAAGTTTCCTATCTTCTGGTATCAAACCTATACCCATGGCTATCGCTTCTTTTGGACTGTTTATCTCCACCTCTCTGCCTTTGTATATTATCCTCCCTCCTTCCTTCTTTTCAGCACCGAATATGAGATGCATGGTTTCCGTCCTTCCAGAACCAACAAGGCCAGCAAAACCAAGGACTTCTCCTTTTCTGAGCTCGAACGAAACACCCTTCACCTTATCTTTCCATCTCAGGTTTTCAACCTTCAATATGACCTCTCCAGGTTTGGTCTCGATACCATGTGGGAAAAATTCAACATTCCTTCCAACCATGTGCCTTATGATTACATCTATATCGAATTCCTCCCTTGTGAGTGAGGCAACCCTCTTCCCATCTCTCATGATCACAACCCTATCGCTTATCTCCAGCACTTCCTCCAACCTATGAGACACAAAGACAATCGATATACCATGTTCTTCTTTTAACCTTCTGATAATGTCAAAGAGTATCTTGACCTCACTGACTGTCAAAGAAGAAGTTGGCTCATCCATGAAGATGATTCTTGGATTCTTCACAAGGGCTTTTGATATCTCGACCATCTGCATTTGAGCTGTGCTCAAATCTTTAACATAAGCATTTGGTGGGAAGTTTGCCCCTAGCATATCCAAGATTTCCTGTGTTTTTCTGTACATATCGTCATCGTTAGATCGTCTGAATATGCCTTTTTTCCCAGTCTTTGTTATCTCGTTAGCCAGAAAAACGTTTTCATAAACTGTCAAATTGGGTGCAAGGTTCAATTCCTGATGGATCACGCTGATACCGTATTTGAAGGCATCCAAGGGATTCCTGAACGAAACCTCTTTACCGTTTATATATATCCTTCCCTCATCGGGTTTTAGAACCCCTGTAAGCATTTTTATGAGTGTGCTTTTTCCGGCTCCGTTTTCTCCCACCAAAGAAACAATTTCGTTTTCATAAACCTCGAAATCGTCTCTATCAACGGCCACAACACCTGGAAAACTCTTTCTCATACCGACAGCCTTCAATATTTCCATCGGATCACCTCGTCCAACTCTTACTTTAAAGGGAGGGGATACCCCCTCCCCAGGTTTCAGAACTTTATGGGAATTCCTAGCTTTTCCATCATCTTCAAGTATTCATCGAGGTTGTCAGGTGTCACAACATCGACACCTGTATCGATGATGTAGTCTCCGTTGACCTTCGGAAGCATCATCAGAGTGTTTGTAACGCCTATCTTGTTCATAAGGTAGAGAACAACCACCGAGAGGTATCCCATCATGTAAGGTCTCTGACCCATCGTCGCGTTGATAACGCCTTCTTTCACGTATTGAAGAATATCCGGTGTCGTATCGAAACAAACTATCTTGACTTTTCCAACTTTTCCGGCGTTCTTGACCGCGAGAGCCTGGGACGGCCCGTTGTACGCGTAGACTCCAAAGAATGCATCGAGATCTGGGTGTGCGTTCAAAGCGGATTCTGCGAGTGAAAGAGCCCTTGCACCATCTTCTTCATCGTTGAGGATGTCAAGAACCTTTATTTCTGTCCCTTTTATAGCATCTTTGAATCCCTGAATTCTCTGGAGAGAGTTCATCGCCGTTAGAGAACCTGTTCCTATGACGACCTTACCTTTTCCGTTGAGGATCTTCTTCATGATCGTTCCGGCGATGTATCCTGCCTGATAGTTATCCGTTCCTATGTAGACGTATCTTCCACTCTTTGGAGAGTCTGTATCCAGCGTTATTACAGGTATTCCAAGTTCAAGAGCCTTCTTTATGGCAGGGATGACCGCGTTCGGATCTGATGGTGCAATCGCTATACCATCGAATCCTTGGGCTATGAAGGATTCGAGCATCTGGAGCTGAGCGTTTATATCTTCCTTCTGGGGAACGAAGAATCTCGTTTCGATTCCCAAAGCTTTACCAGCAGCTTTCACCCCTTGCTCAACCTGCGACCAGTATGGATGAACCGACTTCCCAATGACTCCAACGGTCAATCCAAAGATGGTCAATCCTATAACGAGTAACAGACCTAATGTGAGAAATCTTTTCATAAGAACCCACCTCCTTGAAAAGTTATTTTGAAGCTCTCATTCTCTTTCTGAGGACATCCATTGTGACGGCGGTTACTATGACGATCCCTATCACGACGTTGTGCCAGTAAGTGGATACGTTCAGAAGAACCAGAGCGTTCCACAGCAAACTTATGATACTCGCACCGACGACTGCTCCGAGCACACTCCCTTCCCCACCTGTTAAGCTGGTGCCACCTATAACAGTGGAAGCTATCGCATATAACTCATACATCGATCCCACACCAGGTTGACCCTGTGAAAGACGGGCAGCTATTATTATTCCTGCAACACCAGCTAGGAAACCTGAAACCATAAAAGCAATCATCCTGACTCTCGAAACGTTAACACCTGAAAATCTCGCTGCAACTTCGTTTCCTCCAACAGCTCTGAGATGTTTCCCATAAACGGTTTTCCTCAGGAAAAAGTCCGCTATCAAAGCTATGATCAGAAGAATCCAGACAGGTATTGGTATTTTCAGAATGTCTCCTTGTCCTATTGTCAGAAAATGACTCGGCAATCCAACGATAGGCCATCCGCGTGTTATGACAGCTGCCATACCTCTTGCCATAGTGAGTGTTCCAAGGGTTATTATGAAAGCAGGAACACCAAGTTTTGTCACGAAAAACCCATGCCAAGCACCCACAAGAACTGAGAAACCCAATATAAGTATTATCGCGATAGATACTGGAACACCGTGAACCATGAGCCAGGAGGCCATAACACCAGTTAATGCGACCATGGATCCTGGGGACAAGTCTATGGCTCCTCCTCCAGACATTATCACGAACGTTTCACCGATGGCTAATATTCCAAAGATGGCGATCTGTTTCCCCAAAGTTTGGAGATTGAAAGCTGTTAGAAATCTAGGGTTCAGGATAGCTGTGAAAACCACCAAGACGACTAGTGCCATCAATGGGCCGCTTTCTTTAAGACCTCTCCTCTTCAACGTTTTCCCTCCTTAAGTTTTCAACCTTTTTCAAATTTCATACGTGATATCCACTCTCTTCCCTATTTCCGCTGACCTTAGAATCGCTTCCTCGACCACGAGGGCTCTATAACCATCTCTGAAACTCGCACCCCAGGGTTCAACATTTTTGTCGTTTACTATACAATCGAAGAGGTGATAGATCGCATGAACTTGAGCATGTTCCCATCCTATTATGTGTCCATGAGGCCACCAGTGCTCCATGTAGGGATGATAAGATTCCGTCACCATGATATCCTTTGCTCCAACCAATTTTGCCTCTCCTTCTTTCGCAAGATACACTTCCAATTCATTCAACCTTTCAAGGTTGAATCTTATACTTCCTTTGGAACCGTTTATCTCCCAGTATTGGTAATTCTTTCTCCCATAACAAAACCTTGAGGCTTCCAGTGTCCCTATGGCACCATTTTCGAATTCTACAACTGCCGCAAAGGCATCATCAACATCAACTTTACCTTTTTTACTTGGATCCTCTGGAAGAGGTCTTTCCTTTATGAAAGTTCTCGTTTGAGCCATGACGGATGCTATCTCACCAACGAGAAAGCGGGCTATGTCTATTATGTGAGATCCAAGATCTCCCAAAGCTCCACTACCTGCTATATCTTTCCTCAATCTC
>QNAV01000142.1:0-4168 GCA_003641585.1 Thermotoga sp.
AGACTGCATCGCCCCACCGCAGTTGGGACATTCGAATTCAAGCTCGAATTCCGCGCCGCAGTTGGGGCATTTCAGATCTGTATCCGAAAGTAGAGCTCCGCACTCAGGACAAGTATTTTGATTTTCGGATTCAGAGACATTTTCCTCGGTTTCTACAGGTGCTTCTAATGATTCTTCGGCAGGAACCTCATATTCAGTCAATGTTGTTGTTTCCTGGACAGGAACCTCTTCATATGATTGAGAGGGTGGTAGCGGACCATCACTTTGAATGTTATCTTCTACGGCCTGTTCTGTTATCGGCTGTTCGTAGTTCATCTGGGAATCAAAGGTTTCAGTTGAGGTTGCTGTTTCAGGAGCTTCTTTTTCCTCTTTTTCTGAGTCCCCGCCCCCTTTTCTAACGAAGATGACAATGATCACAATCACTATTACAATGATAATGGCGGTCACGATCAATATCACGGGTAACAAGGATCCTTTGGATTCCTTCTCCTTTACCTCAATAGTAATGGAATCATGAACTTCGGATCTGCTATCGGATACGGTCACTGTGAAAGTGTGTGACCCTTTTTTCAGGTCTGAGACGGTTATTACCGATCCCTGCATGCTAAACCCGGAATCTTCACTCATTGTCCATGTATATGTAAGAGGATCGTTTTCGTTATCCGTTGCGACGACTGTCAATGTGACATCCTGGCCGACGTTGATCTCAGTGGAATCTGCTGATAGTGAAGTAATGACCGGTGCCTGGTTTTCAAGAACAGTAACCCGGACAGTGTCTGTCCTTTTATTTCCCAATGCGTCAGTAATGGTCACTGTGAATATATACTCTCCAGGTGCAAGGTCAGCAATGGTGATGGAGCTGGTTGTTGCATTCCATTCCGAATTCTTATTATTTGTCCAGAGATAGCTTACAGTCTCTTCATCCGGATCGCTGGCTTCTACCGAGAGTGTTAGAGCTTCTCCTTCGATAATTGTAGTATTATCTGTTATGGATGTTATTACGGGAATCCTATTGAAGATCTTGGGGAAGGAATCATCAGCATTTGGTATTCCGTCTCCATCCATGTCTTCGTCGAGAAGATTGAGTGTACCATCATTGTCGATATCCGTGTCAACTAATATATTCTTGGATGAAGGTATCTCATCCTCATATCCTGTGACGATCTCTTCTATGTCAAATAAATTCTGTGTGATATCCTTGACAGTGATGTTGAAGATATCAAGAGTGTACTGACCGGTGAGATTATCTTCTCTAGCTTTGACAAGGGGTTTGACGAGGAGATCTTCGGGTTCGTTGAGAACGATGACGGTTTTTCCATCATTTGTGATATATTTGAATCCATAGTCAGAGATCATGAAGTCACCGGCTCTTGATGGGGAGAACAGCTGATGTGTTCCGTACATCACCTCTAGATCGCAATCCTCGTTATCAATAGTAATTATCATGTATTTGCTCCCGTTCTCAGCTACGATGTATGGGTACGGGAACGGATCATCCGAGGTAAGCGGAGAACCTGGATTTTCAGTTTTCATATCTCCAACCTTCAGGTCAATGGCATCATCTCCCATCTTGATACCCGGGGTCTGCGGCACCTTGAAGTCCAATGTTAGGGTAACCCCTTCGCTTATTTCCTCTAGAATGGTATCATTAACCGCAACGTAATCCAATGCATCGTCCATGTTACCAACGACATCATATTGGGCGGAGCCTCCGATGACACGACCGAACCAGTCATCCCTGGCAGTGAAGGTTGCTTTATCCTGTGAAGGAAAGGATAATTCCCATTCATGAGTGAATTCGGGAACATACCATTCCGAAGAACCGTTGAGCATCCGGGCTCCCGGTATGGATACCTCGATCGTATCTATATCATTGTCAGGATCCTTATTGTAAACTTCGAATTTCAGACTTGCTTCTTGTCCTGCTCCGAAAATCAGCAATCCTTCCGGGAAATTGGTATCTTGAAGATTGCCCATGTGTCCTATCACACTGGAATCAACAAGCTCTGTCTGAAGATCATCACCCGTATCTCCGTGTGATCTATCCATCAGTGCTATACTTCCGAATACCGAAAAGAACAGCAACATAGCTATGCCAACAATAACCTTTTCACGATCTATCATAAATTTCACCGCTCCCACTTCCTCTACCTTTTTTTTTCTCAGCGAGAAAGATGACGATGACATAGTATATTAACATATCTCGGATAAATGCCCTAATTGTATCATGTATATGTGCAAAAGACGTTTCCATTGTTATAATAATTATTCTTAGGAACTCGTAATTATTTAATGACTATTTTGAAGTATCAGAAAAATAATACTGTTTTCCAGGCAGTGTGTAAAAAGTCTTCATTCACTTCTAATCTTATTTCTGAAGGTGGATTCTGGATCAAGGCCAAATTCATGAACAGCTCTCGGCATTAACGACAGATTGTAACCGACCCATGATAATGATTCCTCTATCCTTTGTGACGTCGGATTTCTGCTCCTGACATAGCTGCTGAACTTCCTCTTCTTGGCCGAATTGGTACTTTCAACATTTGACCTCATATGATATTTCTCATGGGCCAGTTCAGGATCTTCCTTGAATTCATTGATCATTCTTTTCCAGGCAGACGACCCTTTTGCTTTGGAGGTCGTATTGGATTTAGGCTTCAACCAAGGTCTAGCCCCTATCTCATTGACCGCATCACAATTATCTCTGGAAAGATACATACTATCTCCCGACCAGTCTTCAACATGAAATCTGGTTGATACATTACTGACATGAGACCTGAAGATAACATTGTCCTTTCCTTTGCCATTTTGAACATCAAGTGCCACAACAATATTCGATCTTGTTCCCACAGAGATATGAACCATGATATGGTCCCGTCTTTTAGACTTTTTACACACCCTTATGCTGAACCAGCTGGAAAAGCATTTTGTGGATATGCCAGTTGAATCAGTTGCCATCTCTTTTTCGATGGTTGAGAACACGTTTGAGGTCAGTTCGACCAACCTCTTCACATAGAATTGAATATCTCCGTTGTTCTGGTAATTTCCCAATGATTTGAAACAAGGGATATGAACATTGATGTAACCTGCATTTTTCATGAGTCTGAGAAAACCAACGGATCTTCTCAGGGACAGTTTGAAATATTCCTTTATGACCAGACAGAGGAGCACATCGAATAATGACAGGGGACGTCTTCCCATTCCATGCCATAGATCAGATCTGTCGATTACAGCATCTATAGCAGAGGGTAGAAATTCGAACAAGAAAGGTATCTCATTTTCCTGTATGGTGTTGTAGAGTGCTTCATCCCGTTTGGATTTCCGTTTTCCCACATGGTGTAATAGTTACAAAGGTTTATATACCTTACAGTTATATGTAACAGTATGGCGACCGGTACTCTTATCTGTTATACCCTCGGTTCAAGAGTAAGCGCTGTTGAAAGAAACCATCTAAGAAAGGAACTACTTGGTTACAAGGATCATTCAAACAATGGAAAATATAGCTACCATCGTGATGGTTTGTTGACCGAGATACCTAGTGTCATGTCAAGTGTGGAACGTCGCAATGTTTAATAACTATCCAAACTATTCCTTATTAAGGTGGTTTGGACTTGAAAAAATATGTAGTGACCCTAACCAAAGAAGAAAGAAGAATGCTAACTGATATTGTATCAAAGGGAAGTCACAGATCTCAAAAGGTATTGAACTCGTTAATTCTACTCGCTTGCGACGAAGGAGAATATCAAGAAATTCGTTCTACCAACGAAGAAATTTCCCGTATCTTGTGCATAAGTATGAGAAAGATTGATCGAGTTAAGAAACGTTTTGTTGAAGATGGTCTTGATGTTGTCCTAAATGGTAAAAAGAATACACGTATTTATTCAAAAAAGATAGATGGCGATTTTGAAGCCCATTTGATAGCATTAAGCTGTAGTGAACCGCCTGAAGGTTATGCAGAATGGTCTTTAAGATTGCTAGCTGACAAAGTTGTTGAACTAAATTACATCGATAGCATTTCTCATGAAACAGTCCGTCAGGTCCTTAAAAAAACGAACTTAAACCATGGGAGAAAGAAGGATGGGTGATTCCACCCAAACATAATGGGAGTTTTGTAGCTCAAATGGAACTGGTTCTTGAAAATGCAGACAAGATAACCCTGGTAATGGAC
>QNAV01000143.1:0-4154 GCA_003641585.1 Thermotoga sp.
GATAAATGGTAACTTGCTATATGGTATGGGATTGATGGATCTTGGAGAGCCAAGTGGAGTTGGGATAATAAGGGAATTGAAAAGAAGAATGGACGATTCTGCCGATGTTGTGATCATAGATGCACCTCCTGGAACGTCATGCCCTGTCGTTGAATCGCTGAGAGGGACGGATTTTGCGATCCTTGTGACCGAATCCAGCCCTTTTGGACTTCACGATTTGAGGATGGCGGTTGAAGTTGTCAGAACCATGGAGATACCCATGGGTGTCGTCCTGAACAAATACGATTCGTCTTTCAAAGATATGGACGAGTACATAGAGAGGGAAGGTTTGAAAGTCCTCATGAAGATACCTTTCAATAAAGAGATCGCTTATCATTATTCAAAAGGGGAACTGTTCACAAAACATATGAGTGGATGGCGCGATGAATTCTGGAAGATGTTTGAGGAGATCAAGGGGATGATTGGATGAAACAGATCGCCGTGGTCAGTGGAAAGGGAGGAACAGGGAAAACAACTCTTGCAAGTTCTCTTGCGTTTCTCCTTGAAAATCACGTCATAGCAGATTGTGATGTCGATGCTCCCAACATGCATCTCATACTAAATCCATCGGTCGAAAAAGAGGAAGAATTCGTTGGAGGGAAAAAAGCCGTCATCATAGATGAAAAATGTATAAGATGTGGCGTTTGTGGAAACATCTGTAGATTCGATGCGATATATGTCAGGGATGACGGATCATATTATGTCGACGAATTCGCATGTGAGGGATGTTCAGCCTGTGTCATAGCATGCCCAACGAACGCGATAGAGCTCGTTGATGAGGTAGCGGGATCTGTATACACTTCGAAGACAAAAGTTGCTCCCATGGTTCACGCTCTTTTGAGGCCAGGAGAGGAAACTTCCGGGAAATTGGTAGCGGAAGTTAGAAAGAAAGCTTTGGAAGTAGCCAAAAGCGAAAAGAAAGACTACGTGGTGATAGATGGAGCACCTGGAATTGGATGCCCTGTTGAATCGACTGTGGTTGGTGTGACTTACGTCATTGTGGTCGCGGAACCCACATCGTCAGGGCTTCACGATATGAGGAGGATCGTTGAGGTTCTTGAGCAATTACGGAGGAATTTTGGTGTTGTAATAAACAAGTACGATATCAACATGGAGAAAACGAGAGACATAAAGAACTTTTGCGATGTGAAGGGTATAAGGATACTGGGGAAAATTCCTTTCGATGAAAAGGTCCAAACGGCAAACGTTATGGGGATTCCCGTTGTGAAAGTAAACGGAAGTCCTGCAGCCTTGGAGATAAGAAGGATATATCGAGAGCTCCTTAAAATATTGGAAGGAGGCCTCAAGAGTGAGGATCGCTCTTCCTTCGAAGGGCGGCAGTCTCGATTCACCAGTGAACGATAAATCCACGGAATCAGAGTATTTTTTGATCTATAATATCAGGGCGGGAAACGGTAAGATTGTGGCGAACAGGTATAAAGGTCTCAGCAGGATGGGGTCTAAAGTTGTACAGATGCTGAAAGACAATGACTCTCAAGCGGTCATAACTTTCGATGTAGGACAAACTTACGATACTTTAAAATCAGATAGCGTAGGGATCTTTGCGGTTGAGTCAAAGGATCCCACTGAGAATCTGAAGAAATTCAAAGATGATAAATCGAGGAAGATGTGATATGTTCAAATACGTTTATGGACCAGTTCCATCAAGAAGGTTAGGAGAATCCTTAGGAATCAGCCCCATTCCATTCAAAACATGCGATTATTCCTGTGTTTATTGCCAGCTCGGAAGAACAACGAATTTAACCGTGGAAAGGAAAGAGTATTTTCCTTTAGAAGATATCATCGACGAATTGAAGGAGAACGTGAAGCTGTTTTCCTTTGACACCGTTACCATCGTTGGTGAGGGTGAACCAACGCTTCATTCGAGAATCGGAGATTTGATAGCCAGCATAAAAAAGCTCACAACCAAAAAGTGCGCTGTGATAACCAACGGCTCGCTACTTTGGAATGAAGATGTGCAAAAAGGACTCATGAAAGCAGATATCGTTCTTCCCTCGCTTGATGCCTGGGATGAGGAGAGTTTCAAGAGGATAAACAGGCCACATGGATCCTTGAATTTTGAGAAAGTTGTGAAAGGTATGATAACCTTTAGGAAAAAATATAAAGGTGAGATATGGCTTGAGGTCATGTTGGTTTCCGGTTTGAACGATTCGGATGAAAACCTTCTGAAAATAGCCGGTTGGATCGAGAAAATAAAACCAGATAGAGTCTACGTAAACGTCCCTGTAAGGCCTCCCACAGAATCATGGGTTAAGATTCCCGACATGTCCAGAATAAGGAAAGCAGAAAGGATCTTAAAAGGTGTCTTCATGGGGAAGGTCCCTCAAGGGGAGTTTCATTCAGGTCTCGAAGACACTCTCGATGCGATAATGTCCATAATAAGAAGACATCCGATGAGTTACAATGAAGTCATTGGCTTTTCAAAAGATAGAGGGGAAAACGTAGAGGAAGTTTTGGAGAGGCTTCGAAGAAATCCGAATGTGGAGGTAGTGAGGATAAACAATGGGGAATTCTTTAGATACAAGAAGAGGTGAAAATCTTGATTCTGGTCGATCCTTCCAAAACGATTCCGATCTCTGTCACAGGGAGTCATTGTCCTTTGAATTGTCCGCACTGTGGTGGGAAGTACCTTTCTCATATGATAAAACCAGGGGAAATGGAAGCCTACATAAAAGAGGGTTGCCGGAGTTTCCTCATAAGCGGTGGTATGCTTCCAAACGGCGAAATTCCCTTCAAACCTTTTTTGGATCTCTTCAGAAGATTGAAGAAGGAATACAAACTCTTCTACAATTTCCATGTAGGATTTCCCAGGAGATTTCCAGATGAGGTCGACGAGTTGGCAGACGTTGTATCCATGGATTTTTTTGGGGATCAAGAGATATTAAAGAAGATCTACTCCCTAACGAGAGACTTGAACGATTTAATTTCATTCGCTTTAATGTTTTCAAAGCCCGTTGTACCTCATGTAACCATAGGTATCTTCAAAGGTGAGATAACTCACGAATTCAAAACTCTGAAAATCCTTTCAGAATATTTCGATACCATCGTCTTGAACGTTTTCATTCCAACCCCAGGTACTCCTTTCGGTGCTTTCCCTCCTCCAGATATCAAGGATGTAAAGGAAGTTTTCAAAAAAGCAAGAAAACTTTTCAAACGGGTCATCTTAGGATGCATGCAACCGAGAGGAAGTTACAGGAAGCGCTTACAAGAAGAGGTGAAAGATCTTGTGGATGTTGTTGTAAAACCAGTTATAAAAATAGAAGGAGAAAAATTTGAGGGATGTTGTGCTTTCCTAGCGATTGAATTGAACGAATACAACCGAATTTCCATGTCGAAAATATGGTTGCAAAATGAGTGACATAATGGTTAAAATAGAATTATGAGGTGAGATCTCTTGCTGAAGGTCCTCGTCTCACCATGGGGGAATTTCAAGGTCTGGAAAAAAACAGTTTATTTCCTTAACGGTAGAAAATTCTCTGCTAGATCTACTCTTCCCGTCATCAAAGAAGAGATCAAACCCGATGTTTCTTTTGTGATACTTCCAGATACCCTAACAGGATCTTTTGAAGATTATGAAGCAGTCGTAAAGCACGTCATTTACGAAGAGATGATGAAAGACCTACTGGTCAGCGGAGAGATAGAAATGAATAAGAGCTATTTTGGAGGGAAGAGAAGGGAAAAGAGAGGCAAAGGAACAAGCAGCAAGGTACCGATTTGGGATCTTGGAGAGGGGAGGTAAGGTGAAAGTAGAGGGTGGTGAAAGATGTGAGTGCTAAGACACTGCTTAAGAAGATAGTAAAGAAGATCAAAAGGGACAAGGAGGTGTTTCAAAAATCGGGGTAAGAATGACAAAAATATGAGATAAGAGTGAGAAAAAATATATCACATACATATTGCAGAAAAGGAACTTAACAAGTACCATCACCATTGCCATATCTTCCCTGTACACTGCAACATATCCAGATAGCTTCATCTTCATATCCCCAAACAACCCTTCTATCTCATTACACTCTTTGTATTCTCCTCCCTCCACATTTTCCCTACCTACCCCATTCCTCCTCACCCTCATCACCCCCTTTATCCCTTTCCAAATA
>QNAV01000144.1:0-4144 GCA_003641585.1 Thermotoga sp.
ATAAACCACCCGATGCTAAACCCCATCCCTTTCAGGGGATTGAGATACAGCGATGGCGAAGCTGGTATAATGGAATCGCTATGCAGTGCACACGTATGCTGGTTCTGGATATAACGAGAAAGCCCTCCAAAGACCAACAAATTATCATAGGACACATCAGCTATTCCGCAGCAAAACTGTGGAACGTTGCCAATTACACTTTCAAAAATCAAGAAACGAATTTGTACCATCTCATTTGGGAAGATGGTTGAGATGATCAAATACAAGGCCAAAGAATACGGAATCAAAGTTGAAGTGGTTGATTAGGAACATATTGTTTAGAGTAGTCCCGAATCCAGTGAGGGATAGTGGGTTTGGCCACCCGAGGCGAATAAGGGTGCTCCAGGCACCAGACTTCGTCTAAAGAGAAATCCCACACCCTCTAGGGTGTTGGGAGAAGATCAAAGAGTTATAATTTCCACATGTGAGAAAGGAGGAGGGATTCAATGATGTCTTCCATTTTGGTACTGATCATCGCAATACTCGCCTATTACTTCATAATCTTTGGAAAAGTGAAAAAATCGATAATAGTCCTTACACTTTCCCTTGTTCTGTTCGCTGTGAAAGCAGTTGATGGATTGAATCTTGAGAACATAGGAGAGGTTGTGAATTTCAACGCTTTAGGGCTCCTCCTTGGTATGATGATAATCGTCGCTGTTTTAAAAGGTACAGGTTTTTTTCAGTATGCTGCTGTTAAGATGATAAGGTTTGCTGGTGGGAGTTTTTGGAAAACTTTAATACTTCTTATGATTCTTGTCTTCCTGGTTTCAGCTTTTCTAGACAATCTCATAACCATCATCCTTTTATCACCCATGATATTCCTGATAGCTGACACTATGGGTATGAACCCCGTTCCACTTATACTCTTAACAATTTTCATAGACAACATAGGTGGGATGTCCACACTCATTGGAAGTCCTCTGAACATAGTTCTTGGTTCGATAAGCGGGCTATCTTTCAACGAATTTCTGAAGAACTTGGGGGGTTTTGCCGTTGTTGCCTTCATGATGACGTTCATGGTTTTCAGAAAAAGGCTCAAAATAACAGCCGAAATGAAGGAGAAGTTGAAGAGCATATCCGCAATGGATCCAAGGAAAGCCATAACAGACCTCAAAACCTTGAAAAAAGCTCTTCCCATATTCCTAATGGTTCTGGTGGGATTTTCCCTTCACTCTGTGATAGAGATCGATCTCTCAATAGTTGCTCTTCTTGGAGCTGGCGTTCTACTTCTTCTACTGGATGCGGATTTTGAGAAGTTCAGCAAAGAGATAGATTGGGATACCCTGTTCTTTTACATGGGACTCTTTGTTATATCCTACTCGCTGGAGAAGATAGGCGTCATATCCTCCATATCGAGGTTTTTCAGCATCTTCAAAGGTCATCCTGTTATCCTAGGACTCTTCGTCATGTGGTTTTCAGCCTTTATAATACCGTTTTTGAGTGCTGTCCCAGGAACGTTGATACTCGCGCCAGCTTTGAAGCTTTTAGTGGCATCGGGCGTCTCACCCAATATCTGGTGGGCATTTGCACTCGGTGCGAACCTTGGAACTAACTTAACACCGCTCGGTGCAGTCCAGAATATAGTTGGAATATCTCTTCTTGAAAAACACTCCGGTCAAACGATATCCTTTGGTAAGTTCTTTAAAGAGGGATTTATAACAATGCTTCCAAATCTTGTTCTTGCTTCCATATACGTTATATTCCTTATGAAGTAGGAGGGATAGGATGAAAAAACTCTCATATGAAGATCTGATCACGAGTGATGAATTTTTGCCGGAGTTTAATATGACCAAGGAGTTCCCTAGTTGCAGGATCCTGATAGGGCAGGAAAGAGCAAGAAAAGCGGTTGAAACTGGACTCAAGATAAAGGAAAAAGGATACAACGTTTTCGTAGCAGGTCCAACAGGGACAGGTAGGAGAACCTTCGTCCAGAACATATTGAGAGAGGTTGCGAAGAACAGACCGAGGCCCCGGGATTGGGCTTATGTCTACAATTTCGACGATCCTCAATCGCCCAAAGCTTTCTCATTGGAACCGGGGCTAGGTAAAGAATTCAAGAAAGATATGGGAAATCTCATAGACGAGGTCATCGAGGCTTTGAACAGACTTTTTGAAAGTGAGGAATATGCTTCGAAAAGAGCGGAAATTGAGGATGAGTACACCAAGGCAAAAAATGAGCTCTGGGAAAAGCTGAAGATGAAAGCGAGGGAACTGGGATTCTCCATCCAGCTCACCCCGACAGGCGTGTTGACAATTCCCATGATGGATGGAAAACCCGTTACTCCCGACATATACGAGCTCCTTCCTGAGGAAAAGAGAAAGGAGATAGAGGAGTCCAGCATGAAGGTGAAGCATCTGGTGGAGGGTACCCTTCACAGGTCCAGAAAGCTTGATAGAGAACTGAAAGAGAAGCTACAGGAACTCGATAGATACGGTGCTATATTCGTCATCGGTAATTTGTTCGATGAATTGAAAAAAAAGTATTCAAGTAACAGCGATATCATCGAATATCTAGAGAAAGTGAAAAGTGACGTTTTGGATAACCTTCAGGATTTAAGATCCGAAGAACCTGAGAAGAGGGAATTTTACAAGAAGAAGTACAGTGTTAACTTGATCGTGGATAACAGCAATTCCATAGGCGCTCCTGTTGTTTATGAAAGGAATCCAACCTATTCGAACTTGTTCGGTAAGGTGGAATATTACACAAAACTTGGTGTCCTCCAAACAGATTTCACCATGATAAGATCCGGTTCACTTCACAGGGCGAACGGAGGATTCATCATTTTGGATGCAGAGGATGTTTTAAGGAACATACATGTTTGGGAGGGTCTGAAAAGAACGCTGATGAGTGGATGGTTGGCAATAGAAAATCTGGAAAATGTCTTGGGTTTCAGTTCCACTATGACGTTGAAACCTCAACCAATACCGATAGATGTGAAAGTCTTCATGGTAGGAACGCCTCTTATGTACGAACTCTTATACGCCTATGACGAGGATTTTCGAAAACTTTTCAAAATAAAAGCGGAATTCGATTGGGAGATGGAAAACAACGAATCCAACGTGAGAGATTATCTCAGCTTCATATCGTCCATATGTGATGAGCACGAACTACCCCACCTGACGAGAGATGCTGTCAAACGTGTTTTATGGTATTCAACAAGGCTTTCCGGTGATAGAACAAAACTCTCAACAAGATTTGGGGAAATTTCAAAACTCATCATAGAGGCTGGAACAATGGCTAAGATGTCGAAAAAGGACATTGTTGATGAAAAAGACATAGTAACCACAATAGAGTCTATGGAAGAGAGAGTGAGGTTACTTCAGGAGAAATACGACGACATGCTGAAAGAATACGATCTCATGGTGGAGGTGACAGGTGAGAAAATCGGGCAGATAAACGGTTTAACCGTTATAGAACTCGGTGATCACTCTTTCGGGATACCAGTTAAGATAACAGCGAAGACTTATCTTGGGAAAGTGGGAGTTGTTGACATACAGAGAGAAGCGGATCTCAGTGGAAAGATTCATGGAAAAGCCGTTTTGATTTTAGAAGGATTCTTTGGAAGTAAATATGCTCAAAAGACTCCTATATCCTTCAGTGCATCGATCAGTTTCGAACAGGTCTACACGGTTGTGGAAGGAGATAGTGCTTCGCTTGCTGAAACTCTTGCCTTGATTTCCTCCATCTCCAAGGTTCCGATAAAACAGGGTATAGCAGTGACAGGATCGATAAATCAACATGGTGAGGTTCAGCCTGTCGGAGGTGTAACCGAGAAGGTGGAAGGATTCTTCAGAACTTGTAAAATGAGGGGACTGAGTGGAGATCAAGGGGTGATAATACCCAGGGGGAACATAAAGAACCTGGTACTGAAAGATGAGATACTGGAGGCGGTGAAAAAAGGTATTTTTCACATATGGGCTGTTGAAAATGTAGATGAAGCTATTGAGATCGTTACAGGAAGAAAAGCAGGTAAGCTCACCAAGAAAGGTGTGTACGAAAAAGGAAGTGTTAACTACCTTGTGTCAAAGGAGCTTGAAAGGATAAAGAAACTCTTGGAAGAAAAAGAGGAAAAGAAGGGTAAAAAGAAAAAGAAAGGAAAGAAAA
>QNAV01000145.1:0-4118 GCA_003641585.1 Thermotoga sp.
AGAAGAGTTTGCACTTCTCCTTTTATAGGAATCCTGGTTTTTTTCTTTATGAGGGTAGGGGAATAACTTATGAGGATCCTGGTATATGGGTGAAGTGGATTTTCCATTATCACATCTGCTGGGGCCATTTCAACAATTTTCCCAAGGTACATGACTAGAATTCTATCACTCACGTATCTTCCAAGAGAGATATCGTGCGTTATGAACATCATGGATGTATCGAGGGACTGTACAAGATCCATCAGAAGGTTTATAACGTCCGCCCTTACGGAAACATCGAGCATGGAAACGCATTCGTCCGCAACGAGAAAATCCGGTTTCAAGAGCATGGCTCTGAGTATCGAAAGTCTTTGAAGCTGTCCTCCGCTCAGCTCATGAGGATACCTTCTGTAAAGGTCTTTTGAAGGAGTCAGGCCGGATTTTTCCATGTACTCCAAAATCATGTTCCTTCTATCATCATCCGAGTCGCCGATTTGATTTATCTTCAATGGTATGAAAAGGCTGTCTCCAACTGTTAATCTAGGATCGAAAGAATCGTACGGGTTTTGGAGTATTATCTGAATCCTTCTTCTTATATCTTTAGGAAGTCTCAAAGTTTCACTGATTTTCTGATCTCTGAACTTTATCTCTCCTTCCGTTTCAAGTTCCAAACGGCTTATTAAAAGTCCTAGAGTGGATTTTCCACATCCACTCTCTCCTAATATACCAATAATTTCTTTTTCTTCAACAGTGAAGGAGACACCGTCCACGGCACGAACGTAATGCTTCTTCCCAAATTTTCGAAGAGGGAAATATTTTTTCAAATTCTTAACTTCTAAGATATTCATGTTCTCTCCACCTCTTTCACCTTGAAACACGCAACAACCCTTTCACCCACTTCCACAGGTTTTGGGGTCTCAGAGAAACAGATTTTCTCAGCATAGGGGCACCTGGGTGCAAAAGCACAACCTTTCATAGGAAGGGTCAAATCGGGGAGATTTCCCGGTATTCCCATCATCTTTTCTCCCGGCTCTAAAAAGTCTGGATGAGATTTCAAAAGGGCTTTCGTGTAGGGATGAAGAGGCTCATAAACCACTTTATCCAATGGCCCGAATTCCATCAGCCTCCCTGCGTACATAACCGCAACTTTATTACATATCTCCGAAACAACTCCTATATCGTGGGTTATGACCATGGCAGTCAGGGAAAGATCCTTAACAAGCTTTTTTATCTCATCCAGAATTTGACCTTGTGTTACAACATCCAGAGCGGTTGTAGCCTCATCGAAAATCACGAACTTTGGGTTGTTTATGAGAGCAAGAGCGATCATAACCCTTTGCATCATACCTCCGGAAAGTTCGTGCGGATAAAGCCTTATGACTCTTGAAGGTAGTCTTACAAGATCCAGAGTTTCTCTGATCCTTTTCATCATCTGTTCATCGGATAAATTTGGTTGATGTATCAGTAGTGCCTCTTTCATCTGCTCTCCAACTCTATGAACAGGGCTCAACGCGTTCATGGATTTTTGAAAGACGATGGAGTAATCCTTCCACCTGTATTTTCTCACTTCATTCTCCTTCATCTTCACGATGTTCTTTCCAAGAAGCAATATCTCGCCATTTTTGAAGTAAGCGTTTGGTGGAAGAAGCCTCATTATTCCGTGGGCAAGGGTCGTTTTTCCAGAGCCAGATTCTCCAACCAATCCGACGACATCTCGTTCCTGGACATCGAAACTAACGTCCTCCACAGCCCTAACTTCTTTCTTCCCAACCACGTACCGTATGCTTACAGATCTTATCTGAAGTACCTTCACTCTTCCCTCACCCCACCGAGTTTGGGGTATAGTGCGTGTTGCAACCCATCTCCAATGAAGGAGAATGCCACAACGGCGAGCACTGTGAAAACACCTGGAAAGACGATCGTCCACCATGCGAATGCCATGTAAGTTCTCGCTTCGTTTATCATCTTCCCCCAGCTGGTTATGTTTGGATCTCCCAGTCCCAAAAAGCTCAGAGCAGCCTCCGTTAAAATAGCCCCTCCCATTTGAAGAGCACTGTTTGCAACAACAGGATACATTCCGTTGGGAACTATATGGAACAAGAGGATCCTCAGATTACTCTCACCAGTTGATCTTGCTATCTTTACGAACGCTCTCTCTTTTAAGCTCAAAGTTTGAGCTCTCATTATCCTGGCGTTGGATGGCCATGTGGTGAGGCCTATGACGAGCATGATGTAGAAAAGATTACTTCCGAACATGGCAACTATTATGAGTATCAGGAAAAATATCGGTATCATCAGAAAGGCATCGATTATCTTGCTCACAATTTCATCCACAACTCCTCCGTAGTATCCAGACACCACACCTATGAGTATACCGATCAAAGCAGATATACCAGCTGCCACAAATCCAACGGATAAAGAGATCCTCGTTCCATACACAATCCTACTGAATACATCTCTTCCCAAATGATCGGTTCCAAAAAAGTGCTTATAGCTTGGGGGGGCAAGGACATCATCGGATAAGGCGTTGGGTTTATACGGTGCTATCAGAGGAGCAAAGAGCGCCATGATGACTAGTAAAACGAATATGAAGAATCCTATTCTACCGTAAGTGTGGGAGAAGTATCTTCTGAGGAATTCTCTGAACTTTTTCACTCCATCCACCTCTCATGTAAGCCTTATCCTGGGATCGAGCAAAGCTATAACGATATCGGTGATTATCATCGCTATACTTATAAACAAAGCCATGAGGAAGTAAATTCCGAGGAGAAGCTGATAATCCCTTCTGAAGATCGCATCGAGCATCAACCTTCCCATGCCTGGCCATGCAAAGACTATCTCTATCAGCGCAGCTCCTGTTATGGAGAATCCCAGAGTTATTCCAAATATGGTTATCGAAGGAAGGATTGCATTTTTGATAATGTATTTCTTGAAGAGTTTTTCTTTAGGAACACCTATAGCTGTTAAAGTCACAACGTACTCCTCGTTTTGATTCTGAACTATACTGGCCCTTGTGACTCTGTAGAAAACAGGCATCTGTATCAGCATTAGAGTGGTTACTGGAAGGACCATGTGATGAAGAAAATCAAGAAATCTCCTAAAACCAACATAGGTATGCCTCAAGTCAAACATCCCCGATGTTGGAAACCATTTGAGCTTTGAGGAAAACACGAGAATCATGATCAGGGCAAGCCAAAATGAAGGAGTTGCGTAGAGTATGTAAGAGATCACTGAGGCTATGGTTTCACCAAACTTCAACCTCAGATGACTCACGAAGATGGCAAGGTAAACTCCAATAACGAAAGCCAAAATACTACCTGACAGGGTTAAAACAAGTGTTGGTAATATTCTCTCACTTATCAAGGTCCAGCTTGGTTGATCATATACGTAGGAGTATCCAAGATCTCCCCTTATGATGTTTGACATGTATTTCAAATATTGGTAGATCAGAGGTTTGTCCAGCCCATACTTCTTCTTTAAAGCTTCTATTATCTCTTTAGAAGGTTGTTCTATGCCTGCCATTATGGTTACGGGATCTCCGGGTGCTGCATGGATTATGAAAAAATTTACCGTCATGACGATGTATACCATCACTCCAGCGGAAATGAGCCTTCGTATTATGTACCTTGTGAACGTGCTCACGTTCCATTCCCCCTGGAAAACCGCCGGGGGGCCGGCGGTCATTTATCAAGCCATGTCTTCGCGTAGTTGTTGTAGGCTACAACTCCTGCCATCTGATATGGAAGACCTTTGACGTAATCTCTGTGAACATATGTATACATAACCTCTGCTATTGGATAAATTGGAAGATCCTCCGCTAGAATCTCCTGAATCTTGAAGTACAACTCTCTCCTCTTTTCTTTATCAGAGATACTTCCTGCTTTTTCCAGCAAATCGTCGACTTCTTTACTTGAATAACCCATGACGTTAACATCTCCACCTGTTCCCACCCTGATTTTCAAGTTATCTGGGTCCGGCCCTTGGAAACCATCGAGAACCGTGAGATCAAAGTCACCTGCTTTCAGGACTTTTTCTATGTACGCTGCTATTTCGTATTCTTCAAGTTTCACCTTTATTCCAACTTTGTCGAGCTGCTCTTTAATTATGGTGGACATATCCCTCCATTCCTGTCCCTGGAA
>QNAV01000146.1:0-4099 GCA_003641585.1 Thermotoga sp.
AGTTTCATGACTTTTCCATCGAGTGTTCCCAACATGGATCGGGCTATAGCTTCGGAAGTCCTTGCAACCAGCGATAGGTGATTTCTTGTAAAAATACTCCTTGTTCCCAGTATGAGGGATATGATCTTTACAAACTCTATGAAGGTATCTATGTCTATCACCTGGTCGAAAAAGCCTGAGAAGATCTCAAAATGTGGGTTGTCATCAAGGAGCTGCTCAACCAGTGTGTAATCTTCCAGTATCTCGAGCGTTATCTTCTTGACTGATTCAGGAACATTCCTTCTCACCTTAACTTTGCGCCAAACCTCTGGAAGGACGGTGGCGTAATCGTCGAACCTACGAATCTTTGTAAGGTTCCTCGATATGGAATCAGCCAATCTGAAAATAGTCATGAACGGTTCTATAGCACTGCCTCCATCTAGGTTCTCATGGTGGTAGAGGACTATGGCTAATTCTTCCTCACCGAAAAATTTCGTG
This sequence comes from Thermotoga sp., assembly GCA_003641585.1. GTDB lineage: Bacteria > Thermotogota > Thermotogae > Thermotogales > Thermotogaceae > 4484-232. The sequence goes on from QNAV01000146.1 coordinate 478, forward strand.
TTTTTCAAGAGAAGGTAAGATATAGCAGGATGGATGTTTCTCAAATCGTACCTTTCTATCGTCCTTTCCGTGTCCAGGGACTCCAGCAGGATGTGCTGGGTGGTGTCTTTCAAATCCCTGAGAAGAAATCCTACATCGTGAAGCAATCCTAAAAGATAGACCTTTCCCCAGTTCGTGAATCCAAGTCTTTTGGTTATCAAAGAGGAAATCTTCGCTACCTGAAAAGAATGAAGGATGAAGTCCCTATACTCGTTCTGTCCTAAGCTTTTGAAAAGATGTACAAAGCTTTTCAGTGTGAATTTTAAAATCAACGAGACTCATCTCCTTTCTCAAACGATCTGTACTTTTGGATATATTTTAAGGATAACTCATGAACACAAATGGTTCTTAGCTTTAAAGCAGTTTTAATCCTCATATCAAATGCATGGATTGTACATCCATAACTTTTTGACATGTAAAGCAAAATGAGAGGTTCAAAGAATTTCTCTCTTTTTAATTTCAATCGCGATGGCCGCATTTCTCAAGTTCTACAATGAACGGATAAATGAAATATTTGTACCGACTCCAATAGGAGTGTTTCCAAAAGTGGCGATTCATTCATCCTGCGGTTTTATCGCAGAGAACAAGGCCCCCCATCCTATAGATCAAAAGCTTCGATCTTCCTCAACATCACCTTGACCAACTGATCTGGTTTGACGGATTTGAGTATTTACATAAATGGCAGAAAAGTAAAGACCTCACCATCACGAAAAATCATTCGAGAAGGAAAGGAAGATAAAACTGGATGAGGATGGTATATCTTACGTTTCATCCCCTTAGCATTTCCCTGAAAGATCCCTGACAGACTCTCTCTCTATGAAATGCGTTTTCAGAATCACACCACTGAGTTTTTTCTCAGGGTAGCGTATACGATCGAGCATCATTGTTGCAGCTATCATGCCAAGTTGCTCTGGATCCTGCGCCACGCACGTGATGGGAGGCTCAAAGATCTGGTTCCAGAAGGAATCATCAAAGGTCACCAGAGATATATCCTTCGGAATCTTGACTTTCAACTCTTTCAACGCTTTCAAAACCCCTAAAGCCATGACATTGTTGCAAACGAAGAGAGCTGAAGGAAGTTCATCATTTTTGAAAAGATCTAGAGTCGCTCTGTATGCTCCCATTTCAGTTGACATACCATCTTTCACCCACTCATCCTTGATTTCCATTCCGAGTTCTTTTGCGCGTTTCATCGCAGCTTCGAATCTCTCCATACCGGTGTAGGATTCCTTGTGAAGTGTCACAACACCTAGGGTTCTGTGCCCCTTTTTCCAGAGATAATCGATCAGTGTGGTGACAGCGCCCCTGTTATCTATCACAACGTACGGCGTGTCTAGGGTTACAAGTCTTCTATCGAAGAACACAACGGGGATTCCACGTTTCTGCACCTCTCTGTAAAGCTTCGTGTTCTTCACACGATCAACAGGTGCAGCTAAAATACCATCCACTTTGTAGGAAATGAGCTTTTCAAGTAAAACCCTTTCTTTTTCGTTGTTCTCTTCTGTAACGCACAAAAAGAGGCTGTAGCCAAGAGGGAACAGCACTCTCTCCATGGCTGAAAAGGCGTAAGAAAAGAAAGGATTTCCCATGTCCGGTATCACTATCCCTATGATCTTGGTTTGGCCTTGTCTTAAAGAACGTGCTCTGGAGTCAGGAAAGTACCCCATCTCCTGAGCGAGCTTTATTATTCTGGATCTCAATTCTTCGCTGACACCTGGTTTTCCACTTAGAGCTCTGGAGACCGTGGAAGGATGTACTCCCAGAGCTTGAGCAATCATTTTAAGAGACGGTTTCATCACTTTTCCTCCTCAAACGATTGCTATAATTTAAAACCAGACCATCTTTTTACTCTCTGCACTCTTATAAACCTATTATACTCCATGCTTGACATTTTGGCAAATCGATGATAACATAAATCTGGACGCAAACGATTGAGTATATATCCCAGTGGGGGAGGTGTTCGCTGTGAGAAAGGGGATTCTGGTTTTAGCATTAGTACTCATCGTAGTTGCTTTCATCTTCGCAGAGGAAGTCAAACCTGATTATGTTCTGAGATTTAACACGGTTGCAGCACCTGCGCAACCTCAGGTTCTCGCGATGAAGAAATTTGCAGAAATCGTTGAAGAATTGAGTGGCGGCAAGATAAAGGTTGAAGTGTACCATTCAGGACAGCTTGGAGATCAGAAAACAGCCCTGCTCGCTGTGATGAGAGGAGACTTGGAAATGGCAGGAGATGGTTCACCCTCTTGGTTCGCTGATCTTGGTGGAATGCCAGAATTCGGCGTCTTCGAAGCAGCATACGTTTTCAAAGATCTTGACCATATGTATCGTGTCATGACGAGCAAGATGGTGCAGGATCTCTTTGACAAACTGGCGAAAAAAACGGGACTCAGAGTTCTTGACGTGTGGTATCTTGGAACCAGAGAATTGAATCTTACTAAAAAAGCTGGCCCTGTTAGAAAACCAGAAGATCTCAAAGGAATAAAACTGAGGATGCCCAACAACAAGACATTCTTGGATATGGGAAGAGCTCTTGGTGCAACTCCAACTCCTATGGGCTTTGGAGAAGTTTACCTTGCTCTCAAGACTGGAACCATAGATGGGCAGGACAATCCACTCCCAACGGACTTGGCAGCAAAATTCGTTGAAGTTACACACTATATAGTTCTTACAGATCATCAAATAGGAATGATATGCCCTGTTATCAACGAAAAACTCTGGCAGAGTATGCCCGAAGAATATAGAGTGTACATAAAGAAAGCGATGACTGTTGCAAGATATTATATGAACGAGATGGTATTAGAACAGGAAGCAAAGCTCTTAAAGCTCTTCAAAGAGAAATACGGTATGGAGATCATTGTTCCAGACAAAGAGGCCTTTATGAAACACGCTCTCGAATACTACAACCAACCTGAATTTGACAAACTCTGGGGAGAGGGAATGTACGAGAAGATCCAGAATATGTGATGAAATGGGCGAGGTGGGAATCTTCCCACCTCGCTTTTGAATTCACACCTTAAAGGAGTGAACACACACATGAAGTTTTTGAAAAAACTGATCAAAGTTACGGTGGACATTGTGGAAATCCATCTATCTTCCATATTTCTCTTCGCCGTTTTTGCAACCATGTTCCTTCAAGTGTGGCTCAGATACATTTTTAGAATGCCATCACCCCAGTTGTATGAAATAACTCAGTATTCTTTTGTATGGACTGTTCTGCTTGGTGCGGCGTTTGCTCACAGGTACCGCGATCATATACGTTTCAACATAATATACGAAAAACTTCCCAGGAAAATGCAACTTGTGATAGACATAGTTTTTGACCTCCTGATGGTTGTCCTTTTTTCCATATCCCTAAAACCGATATTCCGGCAAGCTTTTTGGTACCACATGATACGTTCTGAAGTTTTAGGAATACCTTGGACTTATCTTGTGCTGTGTCTTCCTCTGTTTCTCATATTCGTGATAGGTCATAACATTGTTTTTCTGTACTACGAGTTTCGCGAGCTCTTCACAGGAAAACCCATGAAAACGGAGGAGAAACCATGGCTTTGACGGTATTTCTTCTAACATTCGGGTTGAT
>QNAV01000147.1:0-4079 GCA_003641585.1 Thermotoga sp.
ACAACACGGTTTCTGATAAAATTGCATCCCTGTGGAGAAGTAACTTATCGTTGTGTTTCTGCAAATGATCAGGTTAATTTCATTGATGAGAGTTTTTTATATAAATGCAAAGTTTTCTGAAAATACCTCGAAGGATCCATAGTGCCGGCAATTCTCTTCGTTATATACACTTGTTTGAAGCCTATAAGGTGAAAAAAGACGCATCCGTGAATGTGTCGCTCGTAACCTCCTTTCTTTCACCTGGAGATAGGCAGAAACAGAAAGGTACGAGGATTAGACTTCCAAAATTCTCCTTAAAAATTCCCTTGTTCTGGGATTCTTGGGTTCTTTGAACATCTCATCAGGAGTTCCTTCCTCGACTATCACACCACTATCGATGAAAACGATTCTGTTCGCAACTTCCTTTGCAAACCCCATTTCGTGGGTTACAACGATCATCGTCATACCACTTTTTGCCAGGTCTTTCATAACTTCGAGAACTTCCCATACGAGTTCTGGATCCAAAGCTGAAGTCGGTTCATCAAAGAGCATCAGATCTGGATCCATCATAAGGGCCCTTGCTATGGCTACTCTCTGCTGCTGTCCTCCAGAGAGCTTGTGAGGATACTCGAAAATCTTATCGGAGAGTCCAACACGTTCTAAAAGTTTTTTTGCCTTTTTTTCTGCCTCCTCTCTGGACAGACCTTTGACTTTAACCGGTGCTAGAGTTAAGTTATCAATCACTCTAAGATGGGGAAAAAGATTGAATTGCTGAAAAACCATCCCAATCTTCGCTCTCATTTCGTTCAAATTTGTTTTTTCAGTAACTAATTCTCCTCTGAAATATATTTTCCCCTTTTGATAACTTTCAAGATGATTTATACATCTGAGAAGGGTGCTCTTCCCCCCGCCACTTGGGCCTATGATGACAACAACTTCTCCCTCGTGAACGACCAGATTTAAACCCTTGAGGACTTTCAACTTGCCGAAGGATTTATGAAGGTTCTCTATTCTCAATATTTCTTCTTTCATTTTATCGCCACCTTTTTCTCTATCCACCTGACGATTCTGGACATGGTGAAAGTCATGACAAAGTATATAATGGCCACTCCTCCATAGATCGAGAAGGACTGAAAGGTTCTGCTTATTACAATTTGTCCTGTTCTCATAAGCTCTGTAACACCTATGACGGATGCCAGAGAGCTATCTTTAGTCATGGCTATGAATTCGTTACCAAGAGCAGGTAGGATGTTTCTGAAAGCTTGAGGAAGGATTATGTATCGCATAGCCTGGCCATGGGTCATTCCTAAAGATCTTGCAGCCTCGTATTGCCCCTTTGGAACAGACTGTATACCTGCCCTAACGATCTCAGCAACGTAAGCACCACTGTTTATACCGAGAGCAACGATGGCAGCAGGATACTTTGGAAGATTTATTCCAAGTTGAGGAAGCCCAAAGTATATTATGAAAAGCTGTACTAACAGTGGGGTTCCTCTTATAAATTCAACATAAACGGTAGCGGGATAATTCAAGAATCTATACCTTGAAAGCCTCCCCATGCCAACGAATGTCCCTATTATGAGTCCTATGAGAACGGCCAGGGAAGTTAAACGGAGGGTGCTCAACGCACCCTCCAAAAGATATGTGAAACTGTTTGTCAGAACTTCAAGCCAATAAGGCATCCTTTTTCACCTCATTTGCTGAACCACTTCTCGACCAATATATCGTAGGGGCTCTTTTTAAGATTCCTCAGAACGGTGTTGACCACCTCCAAAAGATCTTTGTCCTCCTTTCGAACAGCGATTCCATACTCCTCCTGCGAAAGTATGCCACTTGATATGACAAGCCCTGGGTTCATCTTAACGTAAGCCTGAGCTGGAGCAAAGTCGAGGACCACAGCATCTACCCTGCCATTTTGAAGTTCGAGAAAAGCTTCCGTATATCTTGTAAATCTGACGACTTCGATTCCTTCTACTTTAGAAACTTCTAGATCCCCTGTGGTACCGAGTTGAACGGCTACTTTCTTACCAACCAATTCTTCAAACGTTTTTGGCATGAAACTGTCTTTTCTCACCACTATAACTTGACCCGCTGTGAAATATGGGTCTGAGAAGGAAACAACCTTTGCTCTCTCAGGCGTTATGGTCATGGCAGCCGCTATGAGGTCGATCTTTTTGGTCAAGAGACTTGGTATGAGACCGTCGAAGGCGATATCTTCGACTTTCAGTTTCACACCAAGGGCTTTTGCTATCTCCCTTGCTATATCAATGTCGAATCCCACTATCTCTTTGGTTTTTTCATCTACGAATTCGAAAGGAGGAAAAGTGGCCTCTGTTCCAACTATGAGATAACCTCTTTTCTTGATCTCATCGACTACACCAGCAAGTATCATTCCAGAGATTATAACAACAAGCAATATCACTAAAAATTTCTTCACGATGAACACCCCCCAGCATGTGTTTGATAGATTTTACCACACATCCCAATATGCTTAAAGAGGTATATATATCGAACCAGGCTGTGTCATTGGCTCCAAAGGAATGGAAGATGGTAAAAAAGCGTATGATATGGGATGAAGAGCTCTCCCAGATGAGAGGAAACTTCAAAAATCCAATGAATCAATCTCCGCATGTCTTAAAGATCTGGAATGATTATTAAGAAAAAAATCGATCCCTTATCAACAGATTTTTAAGTTCAACCTAAAAAACAATTTAGGTATAATATTTATGACATCCTGTCAAAAAACAGCCTGGTGCTCCAGATAAACTTCAGTAAACTTAGGATCTCAAAGATCCTTTTTTAGATATCACTGAAAAATCATTTCCTTCCAAACCAAACCAAGGAGGTAGAGATTATGAGAAAGTTCATCCTGGTCATCTCGATGGCTGTATTTCTGGTAGCCAGTGGATTGTATTTCGGTGTGTCAAAGGTATACGTGTCCACATGGGGTTTCAATCTGGATCTCCTTGACAAAAACATCTCAAAACCCTTCCTGGAAAAGTACGGTATAGAGATCGTTCGCGAACTCGGTAACAACTCCACGAGATTGACGAAATTGGAAATGCAGAAAAACGATCCAAAAATCGATGTGGTTCATTTCGTCGATTATTACGCTGCTTTGGCAAAGAAAAAAGGCCTTCTTCAACCGATCGATGTTTCGAAACTCAAAAACTACAAGGACATATACGATTTTGCCAAGGATCCAATAGGAGGTCACTACGGTATAGGATACACTGTTTTCAGTTTCGGGATTGTCTACAGAACCGACAAGATTAAAGAACCTATAACCTCATGGAAGGATTTCTGGAGAGAGGATCTTGCAGGTAGAATCAGCCTTCCAGATATAACGATAACACAAGGTCCTGCGTTCATGATGCTAATGAACAGGATATGGGGTGGCTCTGAAGATGATACGAGTCTTGATGTAGCATTTAAAAAACTTGCCGAAATAAAAGGCAACGTGGTGACCTTCTATAAGAGATCTTCGGAGCTCATAAACCTCTTCAAAATGGGAGAAGTCTGGGTGGCTCCAGTTGCAAGATTCGCATGGGGAAGGCTTCTTGCGACAGGACTTCCGCTGAAGTGGGTCGTTCCAGAGGAAGGAATGATAGGTTTCCTGAACACTGTGAGTATTGTAAAAGGTGCGAAAAACCTTGAAAATGCTTATAAGTACATCGATTTTATCTTGAGTGAAGGGGTTCAATACGCTGAAGCCATGGATCTTGTAGATTCTCCCATCAACAAAAATGTGAAGGTTCCAAAGGAAATTGCAGAGAAATTGACTTACGGAGAAGATCACATAAAATCGTTGATATTCTTCGATCCAAACGTGATAGTTGATCATAGGGATGAATGGATCAAGAAATGGAACGAGATGATAATTGGAAAGTGAGTAAAGTCACTTGGGAGAAGTGGCGAGAGTGTACGGAAAAAAATATGTCCTGCTTCTGTTACCCACTCTCGTATTTTTAGGAATTTTCTTTCTCGTACCCCTTTTGATGGTTGTGATCGATAGTATATACGGCTCTGAAGGAGAAGGAATATTCTTCAACTATTTCGTGTTCTTCAAAGATCACGTTTCACGAACAGCTTACTTGAGG
>QNAV01000148.1:0-4070 GCA_003641585.1 Thermotoga sp.
GCTTCGGAAAAACGCGGTTTGGGTTTCGTTTCCATCTCCTTGATCTCCACCTCTTCTATCTCAATCAGTTCTCCTTCTCCCCTGTGGAAGTTTGTGCTGCTTTCTTTTACCATCTCCAAAACCAGTTCAAAACCATCGAATATCCTCTTTCTCAATACTCCGAGAAATCCAAATCTACCACTTTCATCTTTCAACACGATTTCTGTCTCTTCATAAGTTGATCCCTTCATTTGAGATGCTATGAATCTTTCCCAAATGAGCTTGTAGAGTTTATACTGATCGTTGTTCATCAGATTCTTTGCCTTTTCAGGTGTCATATAAACGTTTGTTGGCCTTATCGCTTCATGAGCATCTTGAATTTTTCCTTTCTTTACGGCCTTGTAATCACCCTTGAAATCTTCTCCGAATCTCTCCTCTATGAAACGCAATGCCTCTTCCTTCGCTATGTCGGAAATTCTTGTTGAATCGGTCCTCATGTAGGTTATGAAAGCGATATGACCCTCATTCGTCTCAATACCTTCGTAGAGCTGCTGTGCTATCATCATGGTTTTTCCAACGGAGAATCCCAGCTTGCTGTAAGCTTCCTGCTGAAGAGTACTGGTTTTGAAAGGTTCCGGTGGTTTTTTCCTGACGATCTTCTTTTTTATACTCTTCACATACAATTTCTTTAAACCCCTTAAATCTTCAACCACTTCTTCAGGTACTTTCTTCATCCTTTTTCCATCTAATTCGAAGAATTCGAATTTAATGTCATCTACATATACGAACGCTTTCAAATACTTTTCCGGCTTGAAAAGAAATCTTTCCTTTTCCCTGTCACACACCAACTTCAGAGTGGCAGATTGAACTCTTCCCGCGCTCAAGATTGACCTCATGCTCCTCCAAAGGATTGGACTTATACTGTAACCTACGATCCTATCCAGAATTCTTCTTGCAAATTGAGCTTTCACCTTGTTCATATCGATCCTTCTCGGCTTCTTTACAGCTTCTCTTATGGCACGTGGAGTGATCTCTGAAAACACTATCCTTTTTTCATTCCCCAGGATTCCAAGAAGCCTCGCAATGTGCCACGCTATGGCTTCTCCTTCTCTATCCATGTCAGACGCCAAGAGCACCTCTTTACCCTTAGAAAGATTTCTCAGTTTTTCAACAATTTTCTCCTTCTTAGGAATTATGACGAATTCAGGTGAGAAATCATCCATCTTTACACCGAATCTACTCTTGGGAAGATCAACGATGTGTCCCATTGAAGCAACCACTTCATAGGAATCTCCTAGAATTCTCTTTATGGTGGAAGCCTTCGCAGGGGATTCAACTATGACGAGTTTCTTTTTTTTACCTTGCAAATTTTCTAACCTCCTCCATTATGTCCTTAAATCTTTCCTCATCAACGCTCTCCACGTATATTCTGACAACAGGTTCCGTTCCGGAGGGTCTGACAAGCATCCATGTATCTTCTCCAAAAAAGAATTTCATTCCATCCGTTCTATCTACAGATGTCACTTTCAAATCAGCAAAGGATTCCTCTATATCCTCAAATCTTCTGATCACGCTTTCTTTTTCCGAATCATCACGAAATTCAAGATCTATTCGGGCGTTATGGAATTTTCCAAAATTTTCCTCGAATTCTTTCTTTATCTCGGAGAGTTTTTTCCCTTCGTAAGCCATCATCTCCAATATCAAAAGGCCCGCCAGTATACCGTCTTTTTCAGGAACGTGGTCTTGTATCGAAAGTCCACCGCTTTCCTCACCCGCTATGACAACGTTCTGCGTCAGGATGAGATTACCAAGGTATTTGAAACCGACAGGCGTTTCTATGACGTTCTCACCGAAAGATTTGGCCACCGTATCGAGGGCTTTTGACGTTGCTATACTCCTTGCTGACGGACCTTTTTTCCCCTTGTTCTTATAGAGATGCCATGCGAGGAGCGCTATCACCTCATTGGGTTTCACATAATTTCCTCTTTCATCGACGATACCGAATCTATCCGCATCTCCATCCACGGAAAGCCCCACATCCAATCCCCTTTCCACAACAAGGTTTCCAAGATAACTCATTCTCTTCTGATCGGGTTCTGGCCTTCCTCCACCGAAATAGGGATCCCTGTAATCATGGACAACCAAGCATTCTTTCGATATGGATCTACAGATGAGGTCAAGGTAACCTATAGCGGTTCCATAAAGTAGATCCACAGCTACTTTTATCCCTGAATCCGCTATTTTCTCAAAATCCACCAGTTCTCTCAACCTTTCCACGTAGTCTTTGGATGGATCTATCAATTCAAAAAGGCCATTATGTGAGGCCTCCATGATATCCATTCTTCTTATCTCCAGATTGCCGGATTGTATTTCAGCAATTTTGGATTCGATAAAACTGGTGACCTCAGGAAGAGCCGGGCCTCCATCTGAAGGATTGAATTTGAATCCACAGTACTCTGGTGGATTGTGCGAGGCAGTTAGATTGATACCACCTGAAAGTTTTTCCTTCCTGATGGTGTAGGATACGACGGGAGTCGGAGTTGGCTTTTCGGTCATGAAAACCTTTATACCGTTCCCCACAAGAACCTCTGCCACGACCCTTACAAATTTCTCTGTCAGAAATCGTGTGTCTCTGGTCACTATAACTCCCTTTTCTGGATCCTCTTTCTCTTTTATATACTCAGCCACAGCTTGGGAAACTATCCTCAGATTCTCGAAGGTATAATCATCCGCTATGATTCCTCTCCATCCCGAAGTGCCAAAAGTTATTTTCTTCACCTTCTCACTCTCCCTTATTCCCCAGCCTTCTCAGAAAAATCCTTCTTCCAAGGTTTCTATCGTAATCACTCCAGGATTTGTTCGAATCGGATTTCTTCTCCTTCTCGCTTATTTCTCTGAATCTTGACATCTTGGCATCCAAGTTTTCCACATGATGAAGGAGGAACGCCTCAGGAGTTTTTGGAATTATGGGAGAACCCCATTCGAGCTCTCCATGATGCGAAATTATCATATGCTCAAGTTCTAAGACCTTTTCATCATGAATACCGACTTTCTTCGCTTTTTCCCAAAGCAAAACCACACCTATCGTTATGTGTCCCCTGAGCTCACCTTCAGTTGTTACCTCAATTCCCTTCGATGTCACCTCGTACTCATACACCTTTCCCACATCATGAAGAAGAGCTCCCGCGATCAAAAGATCTCTGTTTACAAGATCTTTGTACATTCTCCACGCATAATCACACATCTCCGCTACCGATACACTGTGCTCTAGAAGACCTCCAAGATAGGCATGGTGTACTTTCATTCCTGCAGGTGCTTTTAAAAATTTCTTGAGAAATTCCTTGTCGTTGACAAAAAATTCCCTCAACACAGCCTTTATCTCCTTGTCCTTGATGGAATCTATGAAATTGAGCAATTTTCTGTATAGATATTCGACATCTTTTTTGACAGTCTCCACGAATCGATTTGGATCGTACTCACCATCAGGAAGTATCTTTATGGAATCTACCGGTTTGTCAACGTTCAGCTGTATCCTTTCCTCAAAGAAAACCACTTTCCCTTTTACCCTTATTATGTCTCCTTCCTTCAGCCTGTTGTCGTTGAATTCCGCGTTATACCAATCCACAGCCCTCACAGATCCTGTTTTATCTTCAAGAGTGAGTAGCAGGAACTTTTTCTGATCCTTGGATTCCTGAAGTTTTTTACTCCGTACCTTGAGGGTGGTCTCGATGTACTGATTCATGTGTTTTTCAAATTGATGCACAAACGGTTCTTTAGTTTCAGTCATTTTGAATTGTTCCAAAAATTCCTTCGGTATGAGATCCTTAAGTTGCATCCAACCACATCCCTTCCTCCACTTTTACGATCTTCCCATCTCTGTGAAAAACCCTCGGGACCCTCCAAGATATACCCGTAGTGACTTCATAATTTATCGTTCCCACCTTTTTGGCTATTTCTTCTGCGCATATAGCTTCCTCTCCTTGTCTACCTATTATGACCACCTCACTTCCGATTTTAACACCTTCCACATCGGTTAAATCTACCATTATTTGATCCATGCAAACTCTTCCTACTATCCTGGCCCTTTTCCC
>QNAV01000149.1:0-4050 GCA_003641585.1 Thermotoga sp.
CAACCAGGAAGGAGAATGCTAAAACAACGGGAATCGCTGCGAGTAATCCTCCTGCCATCAGAGGTCCCCAAAAGAACATATCTCCCCTTATCAATTCTGTAGTCGTTCCCACACTCAGAGTTTGTTTGAGAGAGTCCGAAATAAAAGTCAACGCGTATATCAATTCTCCCCATGAAAGCGTGAAGCAGAACAAGGTAACGGTGACAATAGCCGGAAGGGACATGGGAACGACGATGGTCCACAAAGTTTTGAGTCTGGATGCTCCATCGACTCTTGCTGCATCCTCTATCTCCTTTGGAAGACCTCTAAAATATCCCATGAGCAACCATGTGCTGAATGGTATTTGAAAGGTTGGGTACGTTAGTATGAGGGACCACAAAGTATTGGAAACTCCCATGGAATTGATTACACGTGCAAGGGGAATGAACAGAAGGGTTTGAGGGATCAGATAGACAATGAATATCCCTATTCCCAGGGTTTTGGATCCGAAAAATTCCAAACGTGCCAAAGCGTATGCAGCTAATATACTGACCAGGATCGATATGGGGGTTGTGGTTAAAGCAACGATGGCCGAATTGAGATACCAGCGTAAGTAATTCGTTTGAGTAAAGAGATAAACGTAATTTTCAAGGGTGGGTTTGAAAACCCACAAGGGATTCACATGGATGTTATAAAGTTCTTTTGTGGTTTTAAGAGAACTCAGAGCCATCGAGTAGAAAGGATAGAGTATGAAGATCAAAACAATTATCATCAATATTATATTTATCACTGTTAAAACTCGCTTTTTCCTCTTTCTCACTCTCAGTAAACCTCCTTACTGATGATTCTGAGTAGGATAATAGCTGAAAAGAGTAAAAATGGGAACATGAAGAGTGAAACAGCCGCCCCAAGCCCCAACTGTCCCCCGCTCAAACCATATTGATAGGCAAGCGTTGCAAAGACCTGAGTGCTGTTCATGGGGCCACCTCTTGTCAGAATGTATACTATACTGAAATCAGAAATAGTCATGACTACAGAAAAAAGAGTTATTACAAGTAAAGGGGGTTTTAGAAGAGGCAAGGTTATTGACCAAAACTTCTTGAATGCACCAGCTCCATCTATTTCCGCAGCTTCATAGACATCCTTGGGTATACCAACGAGGCCTCCTAGGAGTCCTATTGCGAAGAAGGGAACTCCACGCCATGTGTTGACCAGTATCACAGAAAATCTTGCCCAGAAGGGTGAAGACAACCAAGGAACTTTGGAGAATCCAAGGTGAGTCAGTATCCAATTCAGAGAACCGTATAAAGGATCCAGTATCCAGAGCCATCCTAGTATGCTGAAAGCTGAGGGTATAACCCAGGGAAGGAGTATGATCGCTCTGAACCATCTGTTACTGAACATGGGTTGATAAAGCAAAAGAGCAACACCAAGTCCTATCACAAGTTTTAGAGCAACAGAAACAACAGTGAAGAGAATGGAGTTATAGAGTGTCGTCCAGAAAACATCGTTTTGAAATAAAAATTTGAAATTCTCCAATCCAACGAAATGTCCTGGTTTTCCTATCCTAGCATCGGTGAAACAGAGGTAGATAGACATGACAAGGGGTATGGCAATCATCCCGAGTATTATGGCCAAGGCAGGAAAAAGAAAAGAATAACCTACAAGGTTATTGCGAATCCTGGATTTCATGGTTTTTCGACTACCTCCTAAAAGGGCAGATGGGGTTTCCCCATCCGCCCTCAATTCTACCTCATTTTCCCCAGATTTTCTTGAGCTGATTTTCTGCCCATTTTATCGCTTCATCGGTTGTCATCTTCCCCGTTGCAGCGTATGCGAACATATCTGGGATTATGTAGGAATCATAAGTTAACTGCGCCGCTCCACCTGGAGGAGCTGGCCAGAGAGGCAGGTGATAGTAATCTCCAACTTTGAAGACGGCTTCTATGTCCGGGTAATTCTCCCAGCACTTCAGATCTTTGAAAATAGTTAGATCCTTGAACAACGGCATATTGTATCCTCCACTCGCTTCAACCCATCCTCTGAAGTTTTCTTTATCCAAAAGGAACAGAAGGAACTTTTTAGCCAGTTCTTTGTTTTTCGACCATTCCGTCACACCGTAAGTGTACAAACTCGTTGTTGAGTAACGGCCTTTCGGACCAGCAGGCGGTAGGATTAGACCAAGATTTTCGAATATCTCAGGGAAGTTGTTTCTGGCAGCTACAACCACACTCAGGGAGTTGATAATGTAAGAACCAACACCTGAAAGGATCCATCTGTTGTTACCCGCACCATCCCATGAGAGAACATCGGTAGACATGTACTTGAACAGCTCTTTAACGTATTCTATGGCTTCCCTCGTCTCAGGTGAATCTATGGTCACGTTTCCGTTTTCATCCACAGGATGTGCCCCAAAAGATGCCAGCAGCTGAAACAGCCAGTCGTTGGAATCTCCACAGTGGCTTATCGGCAGTCCCACAGGGTGTCCTGTCTCATGCAATTTCTTTGCAGCTTCCAACAGCTCTTCAAAAGTATCAGGAGGTTTAACTCCTGCTTCCTTGAAGTAGTCCTTCCTGTAGACACCAGGAGCAGGGGTATAGTAACATGGTACTGAATACCAGTTCTCTCCTATTTTTGATGCTTCCTGAGCAGCGGGTTGATACGGTCCATAGATCTTCTCGATCTCTTTTATGACATCGTTCAAAGGTATCAAATGATCCTTGTAAAGAGCTGTGGAGTAATTCATGAGGAGGACTATGTCGTGACCAGCTCCCGACTCCATTTCTGCTGCCAGTTTCGATGCCATATCATTCAGCGATACCATATCGATTCGAACGTTCACACCGTATTTCTTACCGAATTCCTGAGCCAATTGTTTCAAGAACTCATCGGAACTTCGCACGAAATGTGCCCATGTCAGGATAGTCAGTTCTTTGGATTGCTGAGCTAGAACGGATATCGAGCTGATCAGGAAAATAACGATCGTGAGAAGTAAAACCAGCCTTCTCATAACACCACCCCCCTCAAAGGATGTCTTACAAATTTTTCTCACTTGTTCCAAAGTTCAGGTAGCCTGTAATTTTTGACCAATTCCTTCGCTTTTTCAACGATCTTTTCATCCGCAGGTAATAAAGGAAGCCTTGGAATACCTCCAGGAAGATTCAGAACGTTCAGAGTGGCTTTTATCCTGGCTATGTAAGAGGCGATATGTTCTCCTCCCAAAAGGAAATTCAAAAGATCAGAAGCTTCTTTCAAAATTCTCTTTGCTTCATCGTAATCTCCTCTTTCTTCTGCTTTGTATATGCTGACACAGGTTTGAGGAATAACGCAGGCTTCACCTGTCACAAATCCCTTTGCTCCCATCTGAGCAGCGTACGGTTCTTGAACTTCTCCCGCACCGTTCAAAATCGTGATTTTATCTCCAAGCGCTTCAACCGTCTTTCCAAATTTTTCGATGTAAGGTGTATTATCTTTCAAAGCAACTATCTGTGGCACTTCGTTCACTAGCTTGATTAGAGTTTCAAGGGGAATGTCAAGTTGTGATGCGAACCAGTTATTGTAAACCATTATCCCAAGATTTATCTCTTCAGCGATAGCTTTGTAGTGAGCTAGTAACATCTCTTCATTCGGTTTCCAGTAGTAAGGAGGACTGATCATAACACCATCTAGTCCTGCTTCTTCAGCGTAATGTGCAAGCTTTATAACAGTTCTCGTATCGGTGTGGTTGCATCCACCGATAACCGGTACCTCATCCCCCGCTTCTTCTTTGACTATTTCGAATATTCTTTTTCTCTCTTCATCTGTGAGCATAGGACATTCTCCTGTACTACCGGCTGGTACGAGAACGCCTGTCCCTTCCCTTATACCACTGTCAATGAGAAAACGCGTTAACCTTCTCAACCCTTCTTCATCCAACTCGTAATTTTCCTTGAAAGGAGTTATCATGACGACCACGACACCTTTTATCTTTTCTCTCAGTTCCTGAGGTTTTACCATACTTTACCCTCCTTGTTTTATTATATGAAACAGTTTTTTACTATGTGCAACCACTAATATAATACCACAATAAAC
>QNAV01000150.1:0-4026 GCA_003641585.1 Thermotoga sp.
GTTACCACCCTCTTTTTGAACTCCTTCATATCCATCTTCTCGTATCCTTTCCTTCCCATCAGATGGTATGTTATTTTCTTTCCAAGCTCCACCCCGGGTTGATCGAAGGGGTTTATGTTCAAAAGAGCACCCATGATAACGGTCGCGACTTCATAATACGCTACGAACTGCCCCACGTTGTACTCGTTTATCTCGTCGAACATCACCTTCATACTGGGCCTTCCGTTCGCAAGGAAGGAGATTTCCGTTCCCTTTTGTTCTGCAAGAAGCAACTCTGAAAGGTACTTTCCAGCTATGTAGCTGAGCTCTTCCACGTTTTCATGAACTTTGGGTATCCTTATCTCCCTTTCGAATCTGTTAGCCACAAGGAAGGTTATCACTTTGTCGTTAGGTCCTTCGTTGTACAGCTGTATCTGAGAATGCTGATCTGTTGTGCCAAGTGCTTTTATCGGGGTTTGGCCGGTGTTGACCACTTTTCCATCAAGGTCGTATTTCTTTCCAAGACTCTCGGCCCATAGTTGTCTGTACCAATCCGCCCAGGCGTATAGCCTGTTGGAATACGCCATCATGACCGATATGTTCTTTCCTTTCTTCAAATAGAGGTAATGAGTGATCGCAATCATTGCAGAGGGATTTTCGAACACGTTGGTTTTCAGGCATCTCTCGAAAGCATCTCTTGCTCCCTTATGAATTCCGTCTATATCTATCCCCTCTGCGAAAGCAGAGAGCATACCAACGGGGGTTAAAACGCTGAACCTTCCACCAACATCGGGAGGTATATTTAAAACCCTTATTCCCTCCTCTTTTGCTATCTTCCTCAAAGCTCCTCTTTCTGGGTCCGTAGTGAAAACCAGATGATCCTTCGGGTTCAATCCCGAAGATTCCAAAAGACCTCTTGCGACCATGTAATTTGCCATTGCTTCTGGTGTTGAACCTGATTTGGATATGACGTTGAAGGCGGTTTTCCTGATATCAACAAGGTCCAGGACAGATGAGAGAAGATCTGGATCCACGTTGTCGACTATGAAGACCCTTAAAAAGTTTTTCCTTTCTTCCTTAGATAGATAGTTCCAGTTCAGAGGCTTCAAAGAGGTGTGAAGCGCGATATTTCCAAGGGCGGACCCTCCTATTCCAAGAACAACGAGGGAATCGAAATTCATGATCCATTCCTTCAATTCTTTGACGGATTCTATCCATTCGGGATCCAGTTTCATGAATCCCGGTGGATTCTCTTTGATATGCGATACGATCTCTCTCACCTTTCCTTCAAAACCTTCAATTTCCTCTTCTCTCAGACCACCCTCCAAATTTGGGTGAAAGAGACCCGAAAAATCGAATTTGAGGCTCAAAGCATATCACCTCTCAATAGACTATGATGGTCTCGACCCTGTATCCCTTCAATCTCTTCCTTGGTTTTAGATAGGATAGCTCTATCAAGAATGCGAGGGCGACGACTTCTCCTCCAAGTTTTTCAACGAGTTTCACCAAGGTTTCAGCCGTTCCACCGGTTGCAAGAACGTCATCGACTATGAGAACTTTCTGGCCTTTCTTTATGGCGTCTTCGTGTATCTGAAGAATTTCCGTACCGTACTCGAGCTGATACTCTTGAGAAACTGTTTTGTACGGTAATTTTCCAGGTTTTCTCACAGGAACGAATCCCTTTCCTTCCTTGTACGCCATGGCCGATCCAAGGATGAATCCCCTGGCCTCAGGCGCGACTATTATTTCGTAATCTAGATCCGATACAGCAGAACACAGTGTATCCACAGCTTCCTTGAAAGCATCACTGTTCGAAAGAAGTGGTGTTATGTCACGGAATATGATACCTTTCGTTGGAAAATCTGGGATATCTCTTATGAAGGATTTAAGATCCATATCCTTCACCTCCTGTGAATCTGTAAGTGCCGATATCACCTTCAAAAAGAGCGAAAACGGAACTACCGGTCCCGGTAACCATGGTAACTATGGGATCTCTGGATCTCAGAAGCTCATAAGTTTCCTTCACATCGGGATATCTCTGGAAAACCAGGTTTTGAAAAACGTTGTAGGAAAGTTCTTTTATCCTTGGAATATCTCTCTTCAAAAAAGCCTCGTAAAGTTCGCAAGGGTCTCCCATACCCTTCTTCCAATCTTCTTCTTTCAAGAGATCGTACATGGAAGCTGTGGATATTGAAAAACCAGGGAACGCGACATCGACACTGTACCCTTCTATTGTTTTCAGAGGTTCAACGATATCGCCTCTACCTCTTACAATCGCTGTTCCTCCATAAAGGAAAAAAGGAACGTCACTTCCCACGTTTTTCGCTATGAACAGAAGTTCATCTTCTGGTATATCAAAATATCTTCCCAAGAATCTCAAAAAAGCTCCCGCGTTTGAACTTCCTCCACCAAGTCCTGCTCCTATAGGTATTCTCTTTTCGAGTTTCACCTTCACACCGAAATCTTTTCCCGTTGTCTTCTTGAACACGCTGTATGTCATCTCTATTATGTTGTTTTCTATATAAACGTTCGACTCTATGATTATACCCTCTTTCGTGAAGGTAACCCACATCCTATCGAACATGGATATGGTTTGGAAGAGCCCCACTATCTCATGGTATCCGTCTTCTCTTTTCCCAATCACATCGAAATAAAGGTTCAATTTAGCAGGTGATAGTATTTCAAAGCTTCCAAGGCTAGCTTCGACCAACCTTCCATCACTCCTTTGAATTCTTTCAGATCTTCTTTCCTCAGAAGTTTCCACTGGAACATGTCCTTTTCACGAACTCCCAAAAATCTTCCTCTTGCCAAATAAAGGATCCCTACGTGCACACGGCTCACAGATGTTTTTAGATCGTTTATGAGACCAAGGTATTCCAAACTTTCCAGAACGGCATCCACTTCCTCGTTGAACTCCCTTTCAAGACCTTTCAGAAAGGCATCCCACGGATCCTTACCGTCTTCTCTTCTAACGTGTCCCCCCACACCGAGAGAATACTTTCCTCTGAGCCTCCTTTCTGCCTGCTTTTCCGTTCTCTTTAAAAGAAGGATCTTATCTTCCTCCATGAAGACAACATAAGGTATAACCTGACGATACCTCTCATCCTCTTCGACTTCTCTTCTTTTTTTGAAAAATCCTTTCTTCTCTATGAATTCCCTGATCTTCTCTTCTTCTACCAAGACAAATCCCGTCTCTCCCTTAAGAAAATCCTTCAATTCGTCGCTTGGAACAACGAGTATCTCTTCATCCAATTTCTTTCACCTTCCTGTGACGTCGGGTCTTCTTCTGAACAACTCCGTTCTCTCCTCATCCGCCTTTATCTTCTTGTATCTATGAATCGCCTCGCTCGCCATTCTCTTCAATATGGCCATCAAATCGCTCTTTTCAATGATTTCCTCTTTCAAAAATTTCTTTAACCTCTCGCTCAGTGTGAAACCAACTCCCTCATCTTCTGGAACGAAAGAAATGTCTTCTATGCATTCTTTCTCATCGAGATCGGGTACGATCTTTTTAAGCAGCCTTATAGCGAACTCCATGAAAACGACTCCCACCTCCTCTGGCCTTTTAACACTGCTGAGCTTCTCTCTGTACTCGCTTTCGAGTTCTTTTTCGTATTTGACGAACGATAGGAACTTTTCACCTTTCTTCATGAAGTATCCCTCCTCAGATTTTCTTTTTTTTGAGGGCGATGAATCCGATCGCAAGGATAGAAGCGGTTTCGAACCTTAAAATCTTTCTTCCCAGACTGATGAACGTCGTTTTTTCTCTTAAGAAAGACCTTTCCTCCCTGTCGAATCCCCCCTCGGGCCCTGTTATTACCCCTATGTCCCCTTTAAAATCGATCGAATCGATGTTCTCACCCGATGGATCCAGTGTGTAGTATTTCACACCTTCTTTCAAAATCTCATCGAGGCTCTCCGAAATCCTGATCTTTGGAAAAAGATACCTTTTACACTGCTTCGACGCTTCTTTCACGATGTTGAAGATTTTTCCATAGCTGTAGCTTCTTTGAGATCTTTTGAATCGATGAACGACCAGAGTATCCA
>QNAV01000151.1:0-4004 GCA_003641585.1 Thermotoga sp.
AAAAGATACTCTTATACACAAACTCGATCCCAGGTCCAAGATGATAGGAGTTTTGATTCTCATCTCAGGAATACTCACAGTTCCTTCTCTCATGCTTTATCTAGTTCCTGTGTGTTTGATCGTCCTGTTGATGGTGAAAAGTGATATAGGGTTCAAACCTTACTTCTATGGACTCAAAGGGCTCTGGCTTTTGATACTGCTAGCAGGTGTGATACAGCTGTTTGCTGTCAAAGAAGGTAGGATCTTGATCCTAGGTATAACAACAGGAGGATTGGTATCATCCCTTTATATAGTTATAAGACTGATATTGGTATTACTCGTTGCAGAGCTCCTATCCTTCACCACCCCTCCTCTGATGATAGCAAAAGCTCTTGAGAAGCTCCTTGCTTTGATTGGTTTGAGAAGATTCGGACACGAGCTTGGGATGGTTACAACTATAGCTATGAGATTCGTTCCCATTTTGGCTTTGGAAGCTGGCAGAATAGCGAAAGCTCAAATAGCAAGGGGAGCATCGTTTGAAAGAGGGAAACTCTCAGATCGACTGAAAATGATGGTGGTTCTGATTGTTCCGTTATTTGTATCTGCCATGAGAAAAGCTGAAGAACTTGCTGTCGCTATGGAATCGAGGTTGTACAAGGTGGATGCGGAGAGATCTTCCTATGTCGAACTCATATGGAAATCCTCTGATACTTTATTCTTGCTGATATGTTTTCTCCCTCTGTCAGTGAATTTACTATCCTTTTTCATAGAATAGGAGGTGTTTCTTATGAGAAGTGTCACATTGCTACTGATAACCCTATCAACAGTGTTGTTTTCAACAACCATTCTGATTTACAATGGGAACGTGATAGTGGTTGATAGGTATGAAGTCGAAGGAACAAAGGAAATCACTTGTTCTGAAGGATTGCAGGTTATGGATGTTCTGCATGCTGACGAATGGTACGCTATTCCTGGAAAAAAAGAGAGTTGGTATGATGTTATGAAAAATAAGAAAGTTAAGATTGTTGAGGAACTAGATGGTTTGGAAGGAGAAGTGGTATCTTTAAACCCTCTCGTTTTGAAAAAGGAAAATGAGGCATATCTGTGGGATGAGAAAGATAAACGATGGTACATATTTGAGTATGAAACACCAGGATCCACCCCTGATACTTTGGTTGTGAAATCAAAAAAACCTGTCGAAGTCCTTTACACAACAAAGGGGTCATGGAGTGTTGTCTACGATATCTGGGAAGATGGAAGTTTCACGGCGAAGGCATTGCTACCCGTGATTCCTGTGGATGAAGGGAACGTGTTCTTGATATCCGGATTCTTCGAGAGGAAAAAAGTTGAAGAAGTTCTGATGATGAAAAGTGCTGCTCCGATGAGAGAGAAGGGAATTGAAGAACCTGTTGAGGTGGAGGAAACGAAGGTGTATCCCTTAGGACATTTGAAAGGATTATCGAAAGGTTTGAGAGTCTCTTTCGGGTCTGGAAAGATTAAAAAAATGGAGAGTATCTACAGTTTCTCGTTCCCTGTGAACTCTGGCTCGTTCGATTATGAAAAAATGAATTTCAGTAAGGTGGCAGAAAACACGGAAGAAAATGGTCTGGGATTTCCAATCCCTGCAGGAACTGTTAGGTTTCATAAAAAGATCGATGACAGCGATGCTATTGTGAACTTGGGATATGTGAAAGACGTCCCAGTTAGAGGGGAGATGATCCTTTCTTTAGGCTCTTCCTGGGATGTTAGGGTCAAGGGAGAGCTCCTGAAATCCGAGAGGTACAGAACCTACACAGAAAGAACCTGGAAAGTGACGATCATGAACGCAAAAAAAGAGCCTGTTAAAGTTAGGGTAGTTGTACGGGGAGAATCCCTTAAACTTCTAAGCTCAACTATGAAATGCGAAGAAAGAGCGGACAGACTTGTTTTCGAGTTTATAGTTCAACCCGGGGAATTTTCCTTCGATTTTGAAGCACGAAATCGATGGTAGTAATCGCATTCATCCTTTAGAGGACAAATGGAACATTTTGGAGATTGGGGTTTACATATTCTTCTTCCAAATTCCACCATAGAGCCATTTAAAGGCCCCCAGAGTGATCTGGGAAGGATTTTCATCAAAGAGACTTCCGTCTCTTCAGGTTTTTTGGTTTTAACAAGACCCAGTCTGTTGCTTATTCTGTGAACATGGGTATCTACAGCGATGGCAGGTTTTTTGAAGGATACCCAAAGTACGATGTTAGCTGTTTTTCTACCAACACCAGGAAGCTTTGTTAAATCTTCTAAACTGTCAGGAACCTTGCCTGAAAAGTCTTTCAGTATTTTTCTGGAGACCTCGATGATCCTGGCAGCTTTTTGTCTGTACATCCCAGCTGGCTTTATGAGATCGTATAGATCTTCAGGGGAAGCTTTAGCCAGATCCTCAACGGTTTTATATCTTGAGAACAGTCTTTTGGAAGCCTCATCGGTATTTTCATCTCTGGTTCTCTGACTCAATATAGTCTTGATAAGAACCCTGAATGGATCCCTATCCTTCGGAGTCCTCGGGAATAGCTCTATTATTCTTCTTACAATTTTCTCGGGAGTCATCGCATTCACCGGGCAGGATTTTTTTACAGAAAAGCCCGGTATAATCACCTCCTACGCGGTCAAAGTGGATCAGATATCCTGTTATCACATTTTCTCCAATAAGTTTTTGTATGCCAGATACGTTTCGTAAAGATCGGCTTTAGATACCAGTTCAAAAGGTGAATGCATACCAAGAAGGGCAGGCCCCATATCCACGACTTGAGCTCCTTTATCAGCTAGGAATTTAGCAACAGTTCCTCCCCCACCTTCATCCACTTTTCCAAGAAGACCGACCTGCCAGACTACACCACTTTTCTTGAGGATTCTCCTTATTTTTCCCACAAATTCGGCGTGGGCATCGTTTGAACCGTACTTTCCGCCCGATCCGGTGTACTTGACCAGAACGACTCCATATCCCAGCCTTGGAGCGTTGTTTATATCGTGAACTTCCTTGTATGGAGGATTCACACCCGCACACACATCTCCAGAAATGACGCTGGTTTTTTCCAAAACCTCATCTAGTGCGTACTCGACATCCGAAACTCCCTGCATTTTCAATATCTTTCTAAGAACTCTAAGATAAAATCTGGACTTTGCGCTCGTATTTCCTTCGCTTCCTATCTCTTCTTTGTCGAAGAGAACCACTCCGAAGGACTTCGAGGGGCTTTCAACAGAGAGCAGAGCTTTGATACCAGCAAAAGAGCAAACTCTATCATCGTGACCGTACGCTCCTATGAGACTCCTGTCTATTCCTACTTCTCTTGGAAACATGGCAGGAACAAGCTCCAGTTCCGCACTTATCAGATCCTCTTCCGTTATCCCATATTTTTCATTCAAAATCCTCAAGACGTTCATTTTCACAGCTTCCTTTTCTTCATCTGAAGGGACCGTCCCCACAATCGGGTTCAATTTTTCAGCCTGAAATTTCTCCTTCACGCTCTTGTCCTTTCTATCCAGATGTGGAAGTATGTCTGGGATGGCGAAAACGGGATCGTCAGGATCCTCTCCAAGGTGTATCTCCACTTTCTTCCCTTCAGAGGTGTACACGACCCCGTGTATGGCAAGGGGTATGTTCAACCAGTGATATTTCTTTATGCCCCCATAGTAGTGAGTTTTGAAAAGAGCGATCTCTTCCTCCTCTATCAGCGGCCTGGGTTTTAGATCGAGCCTTGGAGAATCGATGTGCGCTACCACCAGGTTCATACCGCTTCTCAAATCATCGATCACTCTGAGGGCAAAAAGGGCTTTACCGAGGTTGATATGGTACACCGCCATGTCCTTAGGATCACCGGTGAACTCATCCAAGGGAATGAATCCTTTCTCCTTGAGCATATCCTCGAAGATGGAAATGGTTAATCTTTCCGTCTTGGCTTTTTTCATGAATTCCAAGTAATCCTTTGCAAATTTTTCGATGACCTCTTTGTCCCTAATTTTCCAAGCCGATACAGGTTTATACTTCA
>QNAV01000152.1:0-3972 GCA_003641585.1 Thermotoga sp.
TTGCAGTTTGGAGATCTATCTGATGTTATTTCGATTCTTGACAGATACAGGAGAGTGAGGATATGAAACCGTATATCGAGCGATTTGGCTATTTGATAACGATCCGAAGGCCTGTGAAAGTCATCGATGAGATACGAGGAGAGGTTGTGGAAGAAGGGGTTGAAGAACGCATAGAAAAAGCGATTCTGGAATATGTTTCAACAACTCACAGGCTTGCGATTGAAGGGAAGATACCTGCAGGCTCTCTCATAGGACACACAATTTTTGCGGTACAGGAAGGCGATGAAATTGTTGTAAATGATAAAACCTACAGGGTCACATCGGTTGTATATCGAGGAGGATTCTATGAATTCACAGCGGAGGAATCGAAATGATAAAGGGAATGGATGAACTTCTAAAAAGACTGGGCGGAATTCAAAAAGCGATGGAAGACGTAGACACAATAGTAGCAAGACACGCTTTCATGGCCGAAAGAGAAGCTAAGCGAAATCTTACAAAAAATCGAAGCGTCTTCACAGGAACGTTGAGAAACTCGATAACTACACGAAAGCTAGGCTGGGCAATGTGGGTTGTTGGAACAAGCGTGAAATATGCTCCTTTCGTTGAATACGGAACACGTCCGCATAGACCTCCTTTGAGACCGCTTGTAGAGTACGTAAGGCTCAAAAACAGAATGGGCACAGTACATTCAATGAGCCCTCGAAAGAAACAGCGGCTATTTGCGATGGCAAGAGGACTTCAAAGAAAAATTGAAAGAGACGGTACAGAACCTCATCCCTTCATGCGTCCTGCATATGAAATGGTACGGTTTCAGCTACGAGACGCACTTGTGGACAAGCTAGCTGGTGCTCTGAAAGGCAGGTGATATCTTTGGAAAGGTGGAATGATGCTCTCCTTCTGCATTTCAAAAACACTTTGAATATACCTGTTCGAATTGGATGGAGCGGAGCAGAGATAGAAGCTCCGCTTTTAATTATCTGGATGGTGTCTTCCGTTCCAATTAAAATGTCCACATTCTTAGCTTCAGTCCCTAACGATGAGTACAGCGTCCTTATAGACAGAGCAAAGAGAATCTATTCAACACTGTATCAGTTCGACATCTTTGGAAGGACAACAAGAGAGAGGGATCAGATTGCAAAGCGGGTGGTGGACGCTTTATATGAGCTTCCAGATCCCTCGATAGATTTCCCGCTTGTTTTTCGAAAGATCAACAACATTGGTGGTGGAGAAGCGCTTGAAGATTTTGAAAGAACGATCATAGAGGCAAGATTTTTCACCTTTGATTTCGAGCGTGAACAGGTCTATATCGTCAAAACTACGAATTTGATCGAGGAGGTGTTGTAAAGTGGTCAAGATAGTTCCCGGCGTCTATGTTGAGACAAAAGCAGAGCCTTATGTGGTCTATCCTGCTTTCAGAGGAGGAGTCGTAGGATTTGTAGGACAGTTCGAGTATGGACCTGAGAATGAGCTGATTTACATAAGAAGCATTTCAGACATGCAGAAGTACCTGGGAGGTCTTACAACAGACGATGCTAAAAGCCTTTATGCAATGCTTCTTCAAAGACCGAAAAAGGTCGTTGTTGTAAGAGTTGTAGGAAGTGACGCTGCAAAGGCATCCCTGACCTTGCAGGATTCTTCCGCTGCAGACAGCCTGAAGCTCACGGCAAAGTACTATGGTGCATATGGAAACGACATAACGGTCAAAGTCGACAGCACCGAGGGGAAAATGACGATAACCTATGCTGACATAACAGAGACATACGATCTGACGGATATTGATTCGCTTGTGAACAATATAAACTCTCAGTCTGAACTTGTAGTGGCTGAAAAGCTTGGAGATAATCTTCCTGCCGATATAACGAATACGCTGGAAGGAGGAAGTGATGGAACGGTTGATGACAACACGTATATAGGAAACTACGATCCTTCCACAGGTAAAAGAAGCGGACTGTACGTTCTTGAGGAAGAACCCGAGATCGATATTGTGACGATAGGTGGAACTCCTTCTCAGACTAAAAACACAGCTTTGATAGAACACGCCCGAAAGAATCTGAGACTTGCCATATGTCCTTTATCTGAAGGGGCAAACCTTACAAACGCTCTGGCTGAAGCTGCAAATTATGTTGATAGCGACGGATTCTCCGTTTTAGCCTTCCCGAACGCCATTGTGGAAATAAACAAGGAGGAAGTTGAGATAAACATGGCGTATCTGTATGCAGGAACTCTTGCAAGAATTGAAGCTCACAGATCAACAGCGAATGTGCCTGTATATGGGGTCTCGAAGCTAACATCAAACCTTACATACGAAAATGTTGAAGAGCTCATCGAAAACGGAATTAATCCGGTAACCAAAAAAGGAAGGTATTTCGTCTTCAGACATGGAATAACGACATCGAATGAATCCGTATGGAAGCAGGTACAGGTGAGAAGAGTCTTCAACCTGCTGTCTCACAATCTTGACAGCATCCTCGATGAATTTGTGGGAAGGCCACACCTGCCTGAATTGTGGGCTCACGTGAGAGCAAAGCTTGAAGCATACATGAGAGGAGTAAAAACAGCTGGATGGGTCTTTGATTTCAGAGTGAAATGTGATGAGGAACTCAATCCTCCTGAAGTCAGGGAGCAAGGAATACTGAATGCAAGAGTTGACATACAGCCTACATACGCTGCTCTGTTCATAACGGTCGTCTTGAACAAGGTTCTAAACTTTGAAACGAACAGGAGGTGATCTGAATGGCTACAACAACTCAGAAAATATTGGGTGAGAGCGTAAAGGTTGAAGTAGGAGGTCTTGATATAGTAGTCGATGGCGACATTGAGGTAACGTTAGAAAGAGAAGTTGTTGAACACAAAGAAAGGGGAAAGGCTGTGGTTGAGCACATAATGTCAAAGAGGGTAAAGATTTCAGGAAGTCTTTCGGGGATTCCAAACTCAGCTTTTTCTGATGTTATACAATCCTGGCTTGGAGCGGATAGCATCAACACGGACACACAATGGTCGGATATTGAAGAACCTCCTGATGTTGAAATAACTTTCAAGGATGCCGAAGACAACACCTGGTACACGCTCAAACAGGTTAAGATAACAAGTGTCAAACCAACTGCCCCTATGGATGATGTGGCGAAGATTGAGATGGAATTTGTTGCGAATGAAATACAGATAGGAGGCTGAAGCGGGCGTTCTGCCCGCTTTTTTAATGGATAAGGAGGGAGAGCATGGAAGTCATTCTTGATAATGGAAAGGTTGTAAAACTACGAAAGCTGAAAATGAAAGATGTTTTGAATGCAAAGCATAATGATCCCACGGTGCAGTCTATGATGCTTGTTGCAAAAGCAATTGAAGAAATAGATGGAGAGCCTGTACAGCTGACCTGGAAAGACCTCATGGATTGGGATATGAGTGATTTCTTGAAAGTTCAAAATGTGCTTCTTGAAGAGTCTGGAATGAATATAGGGGAGATAGAAGCAAAAAAATTCTGAAGAAAGAACCGATATGGCTTAAAATGGCTGTTCTTGCAAGATACCTTCATTTTTCTTACTCTGACCTCATGGAAATGACGCCTCGAGAGCTTCAGCTGTTTTATGTCGCATGGCTTGAAATACGAGATGCAGAAACGAAAAGTACTCAGGGCAGGTGATTGAATTGACTTTGGGAGATACGTTGACTCTCTCGATTGTTTTCAAAGCGGTTGATAGGGTATCTGATAAAGCTAAGCAGATTGAAAGCAACATGAAGAAACTGAATAGAACTGTCTCAGAAAGAACGCAGAAAATAGCACGGGCTCTGGATAAAGCAGGAAAAGTCATGATGGGAATAGGAGCGGGACTCACAGCGGCAGCTGGTGGTGCGATCTATGCTGCAGCGAAATTCGAGCAGGCCATGGTCGGTGTCAGAAAAACAACAGGCCTTGGAGTGGAAGAGATGGCAAAGCTTTCACAATCAATCCTTGACATGAGCACACGGATTCCAAAA
>QNAV01000153.1:0-3943 GCA_003641585.1 Thermotoga sp.
ACCTCTTTCTTTCAAGCTTTTTGCCAATTCTTTATCATTCGTTACGTACACTTTGAAAACATCCAGACTTTCAGGGAATTTATCAACATATATAGAATTAGGGTCGTTCTTCAGAATGAAACCTCCTTCTTCTTTGGATACAGTGACTATTTTCGGATGTCCAAAGAATGTATCCTCTTTCTTCATGTATTCTTCAAAACTTTCTTTTATGCCTTCTTCCATGTATCTCAAGATGTACATGAGGACCTTCACAAAGGTTTCTGAAGGAACGAATCCTGGTAATTTCGTTATACCCTTGTCACCTTTCCAGAAAATGAAAGTTGGTGTTCCCCTGATCCCGAAAGCTCCGAAGAGTTGGTAATTTGTGTATTCTTTCTCTAAAAACGTTGTTTTCTTGTTATTTGGAAGAATCTCCACAAAAATGTAGGCACTTCTCAGAAGTTTTTGAACGGTTTCATCGGGAAAGACTTCTTTCATGAACCTTACACAGTACCCGCATGTTTCCGATGAGAACTCCATGAGCAGAATTTTATCTTCTATAACCGATATTCGATGTGCAGTTCCAACATCCTCAAATTTCGTGTTTAAACCTAAAATAACTGATGAAACCATGATCAGGATCAGTACGATGCGCTTCAAATCATTCACATCCTTTCGTTTTTAATCTGTTTTTAAATATACCATAATTATCATTAACATGGAATAACATCCTTTTAAAAATGGACTAATTAGGTCTAAATAATATTACATGGGAATCCCATATGGTCGAGATTCTTTGAAGAATCGGGATCTTTCCAGAATAGAATCGATTTTCTATTCATTTCGAATTTTTGAATAAGCAAAAGAAAATGTTAGAATTTTTCCAACAAAAGTAAGAAAACGAAAGGAGGAGGTCGTATGGAGATCCCTGTGGATAAATTGGAGACTCTCAAAGACGTCACAGATCAGCTGATAGATCTAATGTTGAACTTCAGACAGAGTGGCCATCCAGGTGGTTCACGCTCGAAAGTTTACATGCTCCTGTCACTCATGTTCTCGGGGCAGATGAGATTCGATATAAGAAAGCCTGAACATCCATTTGCCGACAGGTTCATACTCTCGGCAGGACACAACATACCTCTTGTTTATGCTTTTTTAACGATCGTGGGAGATCTGTTCAGGTACAAGTATGAAAAAACGGGAAATAGGTTATACTGGATAGACCCTGAAAAAATAGTTCTTCCAGAGGATCTTATAAGATTCAGAAGACGCGGAGGACTACCAGGTCATGCTGAATTTGCAGGGAAGACTCTCATTCTCAAATTCAACACCGGGCCTTCTGGTCATGGTCTTCCAGCATCCGTTGGAGAGGCTTTGGCTCTGAAAAGAGCAGGGGCTGGTAATGTGAGAGTCTGGGTTATAGAAGGAGACAAAGCATTGACGACTGGTGTCACTCACGAATCGAAGAACAGTGCGTATGCTTTGGGATTGGATAACCTCTTTTGGTTGATAGACTGGAACAACTATGGAATA
The DNA here is from genome assembly GCA_003641585.1 of Thermotoga sp. Classification (GTDB taxonomy): domain Bacteria; phylum Thermotogota; class Thermotogae; order Thermotogales; family Thermotogaceae; genus 4484-232. Next base: position 1,513 of record QNAV01000153.1, read on the forward strand.
GATGATCCTCCTCTAAGTGCCACAGTTCATGGAACTCCTCAAGAGTGGTTCGAATCTTATGGTTGGAGAGTTATAGGAACCCCTGAAGGGGAAAACTGGAAAGAAGTTTTGAGAGTGATAAATGAACTGGGAGATTATCAGATAAAGAACGTTCCAAACGCCGGCTGGTTCAGAAACAGAAAGGGAAGAGGATATCTCGTTTACGACAACAAGTCTCATGGAACCCCTCACAAGGCGAACAGTGAGATCTTTTGGAAAACGAAGGAACCCTTCATGGAGAAGTACGGTGTTGAATTCGTGGGGTACATGAAACCTGCTCCGAGGGACTACGATGAATTCAAGGAGCAGACCATGAGGAACATAGAGATCGCTCTCAGCGTTCTGAAGAGAGATGAGGAAATGGTGGAATTCGTCGTGGGGAGACTCCTTGAAATAGCTGGGACTGTGCCAGATGATCTGAACTTGAAAATAGTCTCGATACCAAAAGACGATCAGGACCTTTGGGATTACAGAAAATATCCCGATTCCATTTTCTTCAAACCTGGAGAAAGAGCCGCTAACAGACACGCTCTGAGAAGATGGGGGGCTTTCATAAACGCGAAAACGAAGGAAAAATATGGAAGGCCCCTTTTCCTTGCGGCCTCTGCGGATCTTTCTGAATCCACTAACATATGTGGATTCGCAGAAGATTTTGGAGAAACCAAAGGATACGGCTGGTATGATAGAAACAAAAATCCCGATGGAGTACTCCTTCCCCAGGGAATAACTGAAATGGCCAACGCGGGAATATCGGTTGGAGTTGCCGTTGTAAATTTTTCAAAAGATCCTTACAAAGAGTTCAAAGGTTTCTACATGGCGACGAGTACCTACGGTTCGTTCGCTTACCTGAAATACGGTCCGTACAGACTCTTCAGCCAGCTTGCCCAGGATTGTCCGTTGAAACTTGGGAAGGTTCTTTGGATCGCTGGTCACAGTGGTCCTGAAACAGCAGATGATTCAAGAACACATTTTGGAATATTCTCACCAGGAGTTACAAGGCTTTTCCCAAAGAATCAAGTTGTGAACCTTCATCCATGGGAGGCTAATGAAGTACCGGTTGTTTTAGCAGAAGCCTTCAAGCATGACTTTCCTATCGTAATACTTCATCTGACAAGACCTCCAATAGAAATACCTGACAGAGAAAAGTTGAAGATACCTTCACACTTTGAAGCAGCAAAAGGTGCTTACCTCATCAGAGACTTCAAAGAAGGTGAAAAGAAGGATGGAACAATACTTGTAAGAGGAACCATGGCTACCTACAATCTCCTGAAGATTCTGCCAGAGCTCGATGAAAAGTACAATTTGAAGATAATAGCTGCGATAAGCAGGGAACTTTTCGACTTACAACCGAATGATTACAAAAGCAAAGTCCTTCCATGGGAAGATTGGATGGATTCCATGGTTATAAGCACAGAATCTCTTGTTGCAACGGAAGCATGGGTCTCAAGTGACGTGTCCAGGATGTATTCCCTGACGAGCGATTGGGACAACAGATGGAGAACGGGAGGGACGGTCGATGAAGTTATAGAAGAAGCACACCTCGATCCAGAGAACTTGCTGAAGGGGATAAAAAGATTCGTTGAGGATAAAAGGAAAAGGCACCAAATGCTTTGTATAGAGGAATAAGAAGAGCCCGGAATCCCGGGCTCTTCTTTTAAAACCTTCTGAAGCTGTACATCTTCTTCTTTTTCGGTTTTTCGAATTTACATACACCGACAGGACATCCCTCAGCACCGATGTGAGCTTCAAACTCTTCTTTGAAGTTTTCGAGGATCGACAGAAGTGGAACAGGTATACTCTGTCCGAGTCCACAGAAGGAAGTTTCACCGGCAGCTTTCGCTATTTCTCTCAGAAGATCCAGATCTTCTTTCCTTCCTTGACCTTTGCTTATCCTCTCAAGTATTTGAACAGCTAGTTTCGTTCCTTCTCTGCACGGAGTACATTTTCCACAGGATTCATGCTCGTAGAATTTCATCGCGTTCAAAGCAAGATCGACAGCACAATGTGTCTCGTCAACTACGAGTATGACTCCAGATCCAAGGGAGACCCCGTGATTCTGATAAGAATCGTAATCCAATGGGACATCCAGTTTATCAGGTCCTATGAAGGTACCAGCGGTTCCTCCTGTCTGGACTATTTTGAGTTTCTTTCCCCCTTCCACCCCTCCGCCGAATTTGAATATAAGGTCCCTAACAGTGGTGCCAAGAGGAACTTCCACTATCCCCTTCTTCACAACATTTCCAACAAGGGAAAACACCTTCGTTCCAGGGGATGATTCGGTTCCGAAGCTCTTGAACCAATCAGCACCCTTCAATATTATACGAGGAACGTTGACGAACGTTTCCACGTTGTTGACGACAGTTGGTTTTCCAAAGAGACCAAATGTTGGTGG
>QNAV01000154.1:0-3935 GCA_003641585.1 Thermotoga sp.
AGATAGGTACCAGAAAAGAGGTCAAAAGGTTGATAAAAGCGGGTGTGGTGAAGGTGAACGGTAAGATCGTCAAAGACCCGTCGTTTGATGTCGAAAAGAATGATACCGTTGAGGTTAGGGGAAACAGAGTTGAGCCACCAAGGAAGGTGTACATCGTTCTGAACAAACCAAAAGGTTTTGTATCGAGCACCAGAGATCCCAAAGATCCTACAATCGTCGATCTGATAGATCATCCCTACTCTGAAGATCTCTTTCCCGTTGGAAGGCTGGACAAAGATACCGAGGGACTCATCATTTTGACGAACGATGGAGAATTCGCCCACAAAGTCATATCACCGAAGTACGCGGTCGAAAGAGAGTATCTGGTGAGGGTTGATAAAAGGGTGAATGATAAAGTCTTGGGAGAGCTCACAAACGGCGTCAAATTGAGAGATGGTCACATTGCTAAAGTAAAGAAGGTGGAGATCCTATCGGAAGATGGAAGGAAAATATCGTTGGTGCTGACGGAGGGGAAATACCACGAAGTGAAGAGAATGCTTTCAGCCGTAGGATTGAAAGTGTTGAGTCTGAAGAGAATCAGATTGGGTAACTTGAAACTCGATGAAAACATACCTCCAGGAGGTTGGAGAGAGTTGAGCGAAAAGGAGGTGGCGTCTATACTTGAAGGAGGAGATAGTGAGAAGAATAAAAATAGCACCTGAAGATCCTGGTGTTTACATTTTCAAAAAAGATGATAAAGCCATATACGTTGGTAAAGCGAAGAATCTGAAGAAGAGGCTCACATCCTATTTGAAAGGTCATGGTAAGGCCTCTTATATAGTAAAGGAAGCTGACTGGTTGGATTTCATAGTTCTCAGAAACGAAAGGGAAGCTCTCCTTCTCGAAGCAGAACTCATAAAAAAGGAGCAGCCCAAATACAACGTTCGCCTTAAAGAAACCGAGTACTATCCCTATATAAGGATATCTGACGATGAAATACCATATGTCGAGGTGGTGAGGAACAAAGTCGGCGGTGGGAGATACTATGGTCCATACACCAGTGTTTCTTTTGTCAGGAATCTTCTCGATATTTTGCAGAGACTGTACGGTTTTAGAACGTGTAAGAAGAATCTGAGGAGAGTCAAAAGGCCCTGCTTTGAGTATCATCTCAGAAGATGCGTTGGACCCTGTATAGGAAACGTTGAAGAACATAGAGTGGCCATAGAAAGTCTGGAAAGATTCCTGAAAGGAGAGACGGAAAACGTTCTTGAAGAAATAAGAAAGAAAATGGAGCATCATAGCTCGATGCTCGATTTTGAGAACGCCATAAGATACAGAGATATTCTCTTACGGTTCGAAGACATTCTGAGCTCGCAAGGTGTTATATTGAAAGAGCCACGGAGTCTAGATATCATCACACACGATGACTGGTTATTCATCGTTTTGAGGATAAGAAACGGCTTCTTGCTTGGGAAACTCGTTTTCGAGATGAGCGAAGGAACTATGGATGATTTCGCAAGGGATTTTTATATTATAAAGGAAAGAGAGTTTCCTAAGGTGATAATAACCGATGATGCCCCTGAAGAGAACTACTCCTCTTTCGGTGTTGAGTACTTTGGTAGTCCAAGAGACGAGGTTGAAGAGGATCTTCTTCAAAGAGCAAAGGAAAATCTTTTAAAAGAACGAGAAACGAGGGGTATAAGAAAGGAAAGTTTGAAGCAATTGAAAGAGATCTTGGGACTGCCTTCTTTTCCAAGAAGAATAGATGGAATAGATATAGCCCACTCTCAAGGAAAGTTCACCGTGGGATCCGTAGTTGTTTTTCAAGATGGTATACCCGACAAGAGAAGTTACAGACATTACAAACTCGATCTGAAAAACCCAGATGATTACAAATCCGTGTACACGATCGTGAAAAGAAGGTATGAAAAGCATGAGCTTCCAGATTTATTGTTTGTAGATGGTGGAAAAGGTCAGGTAATGGCAGCTCTTAAAGCGCTAAAGATTTTGAAGAAAGAATGTCCCGTTGTTGGTCTTGCAAAATCTGAGGAAAGGATTGTGACTGAAAAATTCGAATTGAAGTTACCTTTATCTCATCCCGCGTTGAGGGCGCTTGTGACTGTCAGGGATGAGGCTCACAGATTTGCAAATCTGTTTCATAGGAAGGTAAGAGAAAAAGAAAGCCTTTCATCTTTGCTTGATGGTATACCCGGGATAGGTAAGAAGAGAAAAAGAGAGCTGATGAAGAAATTTGGAACTCTTGACAAAATGCGGAAAGCAAGCATCGAGGAATTGATAGAGGTGGTAAAGAGTAGGAAGATTGCGGAAGAGAAATTGAGAAGAGTCTGATATGGTAGAATATTGAAGGCCTTCTTTTCAATTTCAGGCTGATTCTCCACTGCAGGACAAGGAGGGAAAATCTTGAAGGTAGCCGTTCTTGGAGCCGGGAACGGAGGACAGGCTCTTGCTGGTTATCTTGCCATGAAAGGCTATGATGTTGCTCTCTTCAACAGAAGTTATAGGAGGATCGCTCCGATAATAGCGACGAGAAAAATAAGGCTTGAGGGGGAAATCGTTGGGACATATAGGGTCTCTTTTGCAACAACTAACGTTGAGGAAGCCATTAGGGATAGAAAAGTCATAATGGTAGTTGTCCCAGCATTTGCGCACAAGGATGTGGCAAGAAAAATCGCTCCGTTTCTCGAAGATGGTCAAATCGTGATCCTGAATCCTGGGAGAACAGGTGGAGCCATAGAGGTTCTGAACGTTTTCAAAACGATGGGAATCAAGAAGGATGTGATAGTTGCTGAAACTCAAACGTTCGTTTTTGCTTCGAGAATGTCCAATCCCGGGGTCGTGAGGATATTCAGGATAAAGAATGCTGTTCCCGTCTCGGCACTTCCTGCAAAGAGAAACGAAGAACTCAGAGAGGTTTTGAGCGACTTGATGCCGGAATTCGAAATAGCCCCCAACGTCATATACACTAGTTTCAACAACATCGGTGCCGTTTTTCATCCTGCCGTTCTTCTTCTGAACGCTGCCAGGATAGAGTCAACTGCCGGTAAATTCGAATTCTATCTTGAAGGGATCACACCATCTGTTGCAAGGGTTCTAGAGAAAGTCGATTCGGAAAGATGCGAAGTCATGAGTATCTTTGGTGTGGAACCTTTAACCGCTCTTGAATGGTTGAACTACGCATATGATGTTGTCGGTGACAATCTATATGAGGCTATTCACAGTAATTCGGGATATCAGGGGATATACGCACCTCCAAGCATAGTGAACAGGTACATCTTGGAGGATATTCCAATGAGTCTTGTCCCCATATCTTCGTTTGGGAAGGAATTTGGAGTGGGAACCCCGACCATAGACGCGATCATACATGTTGCAGGTGTCATGCTTGGGAAGGATTTCTGGAAAACTGGAAGAACCATCGAGACTTTGGGATTAAAGGGCATGAGTGTTGAAGAGATACTCAAGATCGTGGAGGAGGGAATGTGAAGATACTGGGAGCTTCCATTGGAAGCGATGTGCATGTTGTGGGGCTTTTAAATTTTCTGGATATAGCAAAAAGGGAAGGATACGATGTTGTGTATCTAGGTGGAGCGATCCCTGTTGACAGACTTGTAAGGGAGATGGAGAAAAACCAACCAGATATCGTTGCTATAAGTTACAGACTAGGCTCTGAACCTTTGAAAAAGCTTCTAGATGAGTTGCGGCGTGAGGTGAGGGAAAAGGGACTCGATAAGATAGAGTACGTGTTTGGAGGAACGATGGAAACGGGAGAGGTTGCAAGAGCATCGGGTATTTTCAAGAAAGTATTCGATGGAACAGAGGAACTGGAAGACGTTGTGATGTATCTGAGAAAAACCATGAGGGCTTCAAAAGAAGAGATGGAATTTCCTCAAACACTTCATGAGAGGATCGAATTCAAGAAACCTTTTCCTCTGATTCGC
>QNAV01000155.1:0-3925 GCA_003641585.1 Thermotoga sp.
ATCGATGCTTATGTACGCTCCTTCAAGTGAGAGCCCCAGGAAAAAACCTTTGCTCAGGGAATAAGAATATATGGATGCCTTCAATCTGTAGTCCACGTTCGCGGATATATCCCTTCCCAAGGGGCCAGCGGACACGGATACATCTCCACCCAGTGTAAAATTGTCTTTCATGAAACCTTCTATACCCTTTTCGTTCATCACCACAAGCAGGAGGGACGTTGATTTTATACCAACCTGATATCCCCAGCTTCCACCAGCCAGTTTTAGAAAGAGCGGGCCGAACCATTCACCGGTTTTTTCATCTCTTTTCAGCAGGAAACCTTCACCGTATTCAACTCCAAAGACTAGCCCCACTTTGTACACCGAAGGAAATATGGCTATACCTTTTGCGTTTTTTAAAAGATAAGCAAAAGCTTCAGCATCAGGAGATCCCATCATCTCGTTTAAAACATCTATGGAATCTCTTAGTATTTCTAAAGGGTTTAAAAAAACCATGGTACCAAAAAGAAGAAGCGTGAAGACCATCTTTTTCAACATGTTATCCCCTCCTGTTTCGTAGCAGTTCTCTTGGAGAAATAATCCTTATACTCCTTGAGAGCGTTTTATCCTTGAACTTATCATTACTCAATATAACGCCATTTGAGGAAACGGCAAGGTCTATTATCAGATCGTCCGCAGGGGATTCGAGAAACACATCTGGAGATGATAGCCACTTTCTGAGACTTTCCTTCTCACTCTCGGGAACGATGTATTCCACGTTCCTATCGAAAACCACTTTGAAGGGAAAGAAAAGAGTTTCGAAGGACGAGAGTTCTTGAAAGAGAACATCAAATATCCTGAAAGAAAGATCACCAAACCATAGGATGTTACTCCCATCAACTATCAAAGGAGCTTTTGGTTTTCTAACAAGACCTGCTACAACATAATCATGAACCTTCAACCGACTCAGAAGTTTATCTTTATCTTTTCTATCCAAGATCTCGTAAATCTCCTTGTATTTCGAAACTTTCGAAGCGAATGGTAGATCTATTTCGTTTATCCTGCGCGCTAAATCTTCAACAATCGTCTCCTGTGTTTGCACATCTGCGAGCTCTCCTTCTAGCTTCAGGAACAAATCAAGAAAGTTTCTGACTTTTTCTCTTTTCAGAAGGTCTTTCGAAAAATTCAGAAAATCCATAGCTGAGTTTCCTTTGAACAGTTTCAGCATTTTATCAGAAGGCAATGGGTAGGTGCTTGGATCGTACCAGAAAAGTATCTCGAGTACCGCTATTTCCGATACGCCAAGTTGCTTTGAAGCGATTTCCAGCCTCTTTTGAAGGTTTTTCTTTTTATCCAAAATTATCTCTTTCACAATGAATTCAAAAACATCTGGTTCCACTTCCACTTTGGAAAGCTCCCCAAGAAAAATGGCCTTCAATTCGGACAGCTCTTTTTCCTTCCAGCCGCTTTTCTTTAAAATCTCCAAAAACCTATATCTCAATTCCTTCATGAATTCTTTCATACCTTTCCAAGCTCCTTTATCAAACCATACATTATGTTGACTCCCACTGGTATTATCTCATCAGGCGGTAAGAATTTAGGGTTATGGAGCCCATGGAAATCCTTTATTCTTGTCCCAAGCCAAAACATGAGTGAGGGATATTTCTGTGAGAAGAAACCAAAATCTTCTCCTGTGAATTTCATACGACATTGAAGGAACTCGTATCCTAACTTCCTGATCACTCTTCTCAAAATCTCGTAGAGATGAACATCCACGAAGACGTGTGGATATTTCCCTTTAGGAATAACCGCTCCATCCTTTGCGATTTCTTTCAACTTTTTCAGGATCTCTTCCGATGCTCTGGTGCTCGGTGTTCTCACGGTTCCATAGAGTGTCACTTCACTTGCAAGGGCGTTCCTCACTTCTCCTCCCTCTATTTTTCCGAAACCAATCAGAATATCCTCACTCCTTAATTTTCCAACATTATCGAGAAATTTCGCGACTTTCATGAGAGGATCTTTACTCTCATCGTAGAACGCTATGTGAATGGGATCTCCCTTGAAGACGACATCGACCTCGTATGTGGAAGCAAAGAGTGTTCCAGGTTTTGAAGCGACTATACCGAACTTGTATTCGTCCGTCACATGTAGAGCGACCGCATCGATTATCTTTATCCCTTTGTTTTCCAGTTCTTTCAAAACCAACTTCGCCCCCCCACCTGTCTCTTCAGCCGGTTGGAAAACGAAAGCAACGTTGACCCTGGGTTTCTCTTTGAAAACCCTTTCTATAACTCCATAGAGTATCGCCATGTGAACATCGTGACCACAGGCATGCATATTATCGTTTTTTGAGGAATACTCCCATCCCGTTTCTTCCTTTAGCGGTAGAGCATCCATATCAGCTCTTAAAAGATGGAACCCTTCCTCCTTTCGACCTGTGTACAGTACCAAAATGCCAGTTTTTGCTATAACTTCTCCCTTTATTCCTGCTTTTTTCAGAGCTTTTATCAGGAGTTTTTGGGTTTCAAATTCCTGAAACGACAGCTCCGGATTCATGTGAAGAAGGTGTCTTAACTCTATCGGATTCATGATATCCCTCCCACTTCTGACAATGATACCATTTCGTTTAAAATAGTTTAGAAAATGGGAGGAAGATAACCATGGAGAAAGTTTACGTGATAGGCCATAAGATCCCCGACACTGACAGCATCGCCTCTGCTATCTCCTATGCTGAGTACAAAAACTCATTTGATGGTAAAAGGAGGTATATACCTTCAAGAGGTGGAGAGTTGAATCCAGAGACTACATTCGTTCTCAACTATTTTAACGTCCCCACCCCTCTATTACTTCAAACTGTTGAGCCCACTGTTGATGATCTCGCTTTGAAAGAGCCATTCTACGCCAGGCCGGACACACCCGTTTACGATGTAGCAACTCTTATGGAGGAGAAAAACATAAAAAATGTACCAGTCGTTGATGAAAACGGTAAGATAGTTGGGGTCGTAACAGAAAGAGGTCTTGCAAGAGTTTATGTAAGGAGAACGAGGGTGGAACCGCTCCATATACATCCTGTCCCCATAAGAAGTCTTGCAAGGATCCTTCAGGCAGAGATCCTGTATAAACCACAAAAACAGGAATTGATCTCAGGATCGATTCATATAGCTGTGGATGCTTTGCACGTTCTTCTCAAAAAGATAGTTCAGGGAGATGCTGTCATAGTTGGAGATGATGAACCCGCTCAGATCGCCCTCCTTGAAAATGGAGCGAAACTTTTGATCGTTGTAAACAAAGCACCGGTTTCAAAACGTGTTCTGGAGATCGCAAAACAAAAAGGAGCCACCATTCTCAGAACATCAGCCGATGCTTTCGGTGCTGCAAAGCTCATCAACTTATCTTTGCCAGTCTCACTGATCATGTCAAAAGATTTTCCAGTGGTTTCTTACAACACATCTCTTGAGGACGTAAAAGAGCTGGTTTTTGAATCGAAATATAGAGCTACCTTTGTCATCGATCTTGAAGGAAGGCTGGTCAGTATCATAACCAGAACAGATCTTATGAGGACCGTCAGAAAAAAGGTGATACTCGTGGATCACAACGAAAGGTCCCAAGCAGTTGATGGTATAGACAAAGCAGACATCCTTGAAATCATAGATCATCACAGAATAGGAGATATTTCGACATTGCATCCCGTTTTCTTCTACAACGAACCCGTTGGAAGCACATCTACCATAATAGCCAGCTGGTTTTTCAGAGAAGGAATCAAGATGGAAAGAGAAATAGCGGGACTTCTTCTGAGTGGGATAATATCGGATACCCTGCTCTTCGCCCTTTCAACCACAACGAGCAAAGATAAAGAAATCGCAAGGAAACTCGAGAAGATATCGAAAGTGAATATTGAAGATTATGGAAAGAAAATGCTTGTGGAAGGGATGAGGATAAAGGGTCA
>QNAV01000156.1:0-3915 GCA_003641585.1 Thermotoga sp.
CATAGAGGAGAAGGAGTACGAGTACGTAAAGCCCTTCAGCATCTCACTCGGAACGCATTTCAAAGAGAAAAACGTGGAGATCAAACTGATTCTGGATGACGGAACAGAAGGTCTGGGAGAAGCATCCCCTTCTTTTTTCATATCTGGGGAAACCGGGGAAGTTTTGATGGGAATCTCTGAGAAAGTCAGGGATATCCTAGTGGGAAAGGATGTTAGAAGTTACAGGAAGATATGGGAAGATTTGGAAACTTTGAAAGCAACTCCTGCCATAAAAGCGGGAGCTCAGTTTGCGGTTTTGGACGCTCTGTGCAAGAAACTCGACATTCCACCTTACCAATTCTTAGGAGGGGAAAGAGATGAGATAGAAACCGACAAAACTATCGGCATAGGAAAACTGGATGAGATGGTTGAAGAAGCGAAAGAGATAGGAAAAGAAGGTTTCAGAGTTATAAAAGTCAAAGTTGGGACATCGGTCAAAGAAGATGTGGAAAAGGTTGTTAGAATTCAAGAGGCCGTTCCCGACGTTGAACTCGTTGTGGACGCCAATCAGGGTTACAAACCCAAGGAAGCTGTGGCTTTCGCAAGGGAAATTTACAAAGAAGGAGTAAAAGTTAAACTATTCGAACAACCCGTTCTGAAGTGGGATATCGAGGGATTAAGATTTGTCAGATACAACTGTCCCTATCCCGTAGCAGCAGATGAGAGCGTTTTTACAAGATACGACGCTTACAGGCTTGTGAAAGAAGATTGCGTTGATTATATAAACATAAAACTCATGAAATCTGGCCTTCTCGATGCCTTGGCCATAGTCGAAATAGCGAAATCTGCAAACGTTAAGTTGATGATAGGTTGTATGGGGGAAACCAGCCTTGGGATAAGCCAGAGCGCTCATTTTGCAGGAGGTTTGGGTGCTTTCTCACATCACGATCTTGATTCTCATCTTTTGATAAAAGAGAAAGAATTCAGAGGTAGATTCAAACAGGAAGGCCCCATATTGAAGCTCTATTAATCGATCTTCTTTCCACATTCAAGAAGAACGCCGTATTTGAGGGGAACGTCTATACTATTTGGCCTCATTTTGAAGAGGTCCAGAAGAGTGCCTTCAAACGAAACGTTCCCATTTTCGAGGAGAATAGCTTCATCGATACCTTCCACATATTCAAGATCGTGCGTCACCAGAATTATCCCCTTACCTTCTTTTTTCAGGTGTTTTATTACTTCCATAATTTCCTTCTTGGATTCAGGATCCAACATGGAAGTAGGCTCATCCAAAGCCAGAAAATCCGGTGACATTGCGAGAATGGATGCTATAGCGAGTCTCTGCTTTTGTCCCCCTGAGAGATTCAGGGGATCTTCTTTTTTGAAATCTGAAAGGCCAACAACCGATAAAGCCCATTCCACTCTTTCCACCATTTTGCTTCTTGGGAGCCCCATGTTTTCAAGGGCAAAGGCAACATCCTCTTCAACGGTAGATCCAACGATCTGAGAAGATGGTACCTGAAAAACGTATCCCACTCTTTTCCTGAGTTCCCATACATCCTTCACTGGTTCATCGTCTATCAAGATTTCTCCTTTTGAAGGTCTCAAAATCCCTGACATTATCTTGAGAAAAGTTGATTTCCCTGAACCGTTCTCACCTAATATCAAGTACATTTTGCCATTTTCGAACTCTAGGGAAACATCCTTTAACACCCAGGTGGTATCATATTTAAACCATACATTCAGAAAGGAAACTTTCATTTCTCTTCCACAACTCCCTTAACGGATCTGTATATTCTAATTCCCCCCTCCTTCCATATATCCTCAACGTTTCCAAAAACCTTTTCCATGTATCCCTTTATCCTTTTCCCCCCCTTATTGTGATACGCTACCATCTGGAGGCTTCCTCTATCGTTCAAATATTCAGGGGCATCCTCAATTATCTTCATCCATACCCTCTTTCCAGCAACTATAGGTGGATTACAGACTATCATATCGAACCTCATATCCTTCCACGGTTCGTAGAGATCTCCCCATCTTATATCCACATCGACGTTGTTATCCTTTGCGTTGATCTTCGCAAATTCCACCGCTCTTTTGTTTATATCACTCATGAAAACCTTCATCCTCGGGTATTCTTTCTTTGCGACAATACCTATAACACCATAACCACAACCAAGATCCAGCAGGCTCTCCCCATGAACTACCATATGGTCGAGCAGTATTTTGGTGGCTTTATCTATCCTTCCGTATGAGTAAACCCCCGAAGGGGTCTTGAAGAGATACTCATGGCCATTTCTAAGAACGAGTTTTGTTACTTTCACTTTCAACTTGGAAGTTGGTTCAACCGTATAGTAATGTTCGAATTTTTTCTTCTCCGTGTCGTTCACCTCCTTTTGAGTTTCAGGTCGTAAGTGTTCGGATCCGGCCAGTCGAAGGAAACCTCGATATTTTTCTTAACCCTCTTTCTCAAAAGTTTCAAATTCTCTGAATTAAAATACCCTGAAAGGTTCCTGTGAACCCTTATGGAGAAAGAAACGATGCTATCATCCTCAGAGAACTTCCTCAGCTCGTTTTCCAATCTATCACGAATTATTTTGGGAGATAGGACTTTCCCTGTTCCTCCACACACTGGACACTTCGCAAACATCTTAATATCATAAGGAGGAGAAGTTCTCCTCCTTGTCATTTCGAGAAGGCCTAATCTGGTGAAGCCAAATACCTCTGTTTTTGCTTTGTCCTTTAGTAACTCCTTCTTCAATGTCTCAAGAACCTTTCGCTTATCGTCCTCATATTCCATCGTTATGAAATCTATTATTATGATTCCCCCTATGTTCCTTAATCTCATCTGCCTGCATATCTCCTTCGCAGCTTCCAGATTGATGTTCAAGGACAATTCTCTCTGATTTTTAGCTTCTATGTAAGCTGATGAGTTAACATCTATCACCGTCATAGCTTCCGTTACTTCTATGACGATACTTCCGCCATTTTCCAAATCTACAACTTTAGAATTCAACTCCTTCAATTTATCGTAAATACCGTATTCATCGAATACGTCTCCTCTGGTAATGTTAACGGAGGGCCTTTTTGGCATTTTCGATATATATGAGGAAATTTTTTCAAACGCTTTTAAATCGTTCACCACAACTTCATCCACACTTCCGTCCAGTCTCTCTCTCAAGATGAAATCGAGTGTTTCTGGTTCCTCCCTCAGTATCTTTGGTTTCCTTGACCTCTTGAATTTCTTCAGGATATCTTCCCATTCTCTTTTCATTTCTTCATACTCTTCCAATATCTCCGATTCTCCCACACCCTCAGAAGCAGTTCTTAGGACGACACCGTAACCTTCCTTCAAGAGGTTTTTCAGTATATTTTTCAACCTGTTCCTTTCATCCTTATCAACGATCTTTTTCGAAATGCCTTTGGCTTTAGAGAGGGGGAAAAAAACAAGAAAATGGCCCGCCAGGCTCAATTTGGTTGTAACCTGGGGGCCTTTATTTCCAACCGCATCCTTCTTGACCTGAACCAGTATTTTATCACCTTCAGCGATTTTTTTCCCACCCAATATGGTATCTATGTAAGTTTTCGTCAGATCCCTCAATCGCAAGAAAGCGTTTTTCCCTTTACCGATATTGACGAACGCCGCATCTAGTGCAGGAACGATCTTCTCAACCTTTCCAAGATATATGTTCCCCCTTATACTTTCGATCTCTTCTGAGAAAACCTCGTACAACCTTCCATCTTCAAGAATGGCACCGGAGACATTCTCTCCCGACACGTTTATTAGAAGTTGCTTTATACCCCTCACCTCTTTTATTCATAAAATTCTATGAGTCCGTATTTCTTTTCATCCTTACGGAACAAGAGATTTATCTCCCCTGTATCTATATTTCTGAAAACCAAAAACATGTGATCCATCGTTTCCATCTGAAGAAG
>QNAV01000157.1:0-3904 GCA_003641585.1 Thermotoga sp.
CCCTCTGTACATAACTATCATCTCGCCATTGAGCTGGGATGCTAGGTAATAACCTGTCGATAGATCGTGTGTTATGTAAATTATAGACATATCGTATCTTCTGTTCAATTCCATGAAAAGAGTGAGTATCCCAATTCTTGCAGAGGCGTCGACCATCGTAACGGGCTCATCTGCAACCAGAAGCGTCGGTGTAGTTATGAGCGCCCTTGCTATTGAAAGTCTCTGGAGTTGTCCTCCCGAAAACTCATGAGGGTATTTTTCGTTGACTTCTTCTAAAGACATACCAACTTTTTTAAGGACATCATCTATTATCCTGAAAGCCTCGTCTTTTGATCTGGCCATACCGAATTTGAGGCACGTTTTTAAGAAATAATAGGATATCTTGTGGAACGGATTGAAAGTTTCAAAAGGATCTTGGAAAACAGGCTGTACTTCTTTTCTAAAGGCTTTCTCTTCTTCCCTGTTCATCTTCAATATATTCTTTCCTTTATAGAGAATCTCACCACTCGTTGGTTTTAGGAAACCTAAAATCATCTTAGCAAGAGTGGATTTTCCGCAACCACTCTCACCAGCAACGATCAGTACTTTTCCTTTTTCCAGGGAGAAACTCACATTATCCACGGCTCTGAAGGAAGCACCTAGATATATTCCTGATTTGAAAACTCTTGTCAGATTACGAACTTCCAGCAATCTATCAGGCATGAGAGCACCTCCTGATGCTTCATTCCTCACCGAATTCTGTGACATGCTACGTAATGTCCTGGCTTGATTTCCTTCAAAGGCGGTTCCTCTTTTTCGCATATTTCCGTAG
Organism: Thermotoga sp.; assembly: GCA_003641585.1. Lineage (GTDB taxonomy): Bacteria > Thermotogota > Thermotogae > Thermotogales > Thermotogaceae > 4484-232. The sequence goes on from QNAV01000157.1 coordinate 812, forward strand.
CATATTTGCATCTTGGATGAAATCTACAACCTTTGGGAGGTCTGAAGAGTTGGGGAGGAGCACCTGGTAATCTTTCTTTCTGCATTTTGTCTCCTATCATTGGTAGTGAGTTTATGAGAGATTTCGTGTAAGGATGTAGGGGATCTTTGAATATATCGTGAGTTGAAGCGTACTCTATCAATTTCCCGGCATACATTATCACAAGATTGTCCGTGACCTGAGCATGAACTCCCATATCATGACTTATGAGGATTATGGTGATGCCGTATCTATCTTTCAATTCTCTTAAAAGGAGTAATATCCCCTTTTGTGTCACAAGATCTAGACCCGTTGTTGGTTCATCGCAGAATATAACCTTTGGCCTGGCTATTATCGCAAGGGCTATTATAACTCTCTGTTTCATGCCACCGCTGAGCTGAGGAGGATACATGTTCAAAACCTCTTTTGGAAGGCCAACGTCTGTTATTACTTTCTCTATCATCTTCTTCTCCTTCTCCGACAGCTTTTTCTTTCCAGACCGATTGAGTGTTTCTTCGAATATCTTTTTTATCCTTCTCACAGGATTCAGTGAGTTCATAGCAGCTTGAGGAATGACTGCAAATAGTCCCCATCTGTATCTTTGCAGCCTCTCTTCATCGAGGTTCAGTATATCGACTTCTTCACCATTGAAGTTATAGACGACCCTTCCTTCGAGCACAGTGAGTGGAGGCTTTATCCAGCCGGTGCAGACTTTGAGAAGAGTGGATTTTCCACAACCCGATTCTCCGGCTATACCCGTTATCTTTCTCTCCTCGAAGGAAACTGAGACTCCATCAACAGCTCTAACGAAGATATCCGCCCCAATCTTGTAATATGCCTTCACATTTCGGATTTCAACCATTGGATGCGTTCCCTCCTCAACTGAGCAAGACGGGATCTGGGATTAAGCATTTCACCAAGTCCTATAGATATGTAATAAAGTGAGGTTATAATCAGTATGACTGTTACGATAGGAGTTCCTATCCACCACCATTTTCCTCTGAGAAGCGCCTGATAATTCATGGCCCAGTAGAGAGTCGTACCTATAGTTGCTTTTTCCATGGAGGAAAGTCCAAAAACACCTAAAGCTGTTTCCATACCTATAGCCCACTTCATAAGGTTGAGAATCGTCGTTGCTAACCAAGAGAGAACATACGGTAAAAACTCGCTCCAGAAGATGTTGAAAAGGGAAAATCCTGAAGCTCTTGCTGTGTACACGTGTGTTTTCTCTCGAATCTCAAGGATTATCGATCTGAGCTGTTTTGACGGCCAGGCCCAACCTATCGTCGATAGAAACAAGGCTATCAGGATCATGTTTAAATATTCCTTGAACGAGAAGGCGAGAACCATGATGTAAGGAAGGCCAGGTATGACTGAGAAGGAATCTATTACAAGGTTCGTTAATTTTCCTGCCAGTTTCTCGTTCAGATATCCGCTTATAAACCCCATAAACGATGCTATCACTATGGAAAAGAGTCCTGTTAAAGCACCAAGAGTAAAAGAATTCCTTATAGCATAGGTTGCAAGCCAGAAAACATCTTGTCCAACCGTTGTGGTTCCTAAAGGATATTTGAGGCAAGGAGGTTTATCTCTTGGAACTTTTCCCCATCTTGTGGGATCAAAGGGTGCAAAAAGTGATACGATGAATCCTAGGATCAGCAAAATTGTTAAGGTCACAACACCATAAGTGAAAGATTTAGATATTCTGAGATAGCGAAGCAATCTTTTTCCTCCCCTGAGCAATCTGGTCATATCATCCTCCCACCCTTACCCGAGGATCTATCAGTGGATATATGAAATCGAGCAGCAAAACGGCGATGCATATGCCAACAAGAGAGAAGAAAGCAACTCCCATAAGTAAATTGTAATCACCGTTGACGATCGCATAGTAACTGAGCTGGCCAAGTCCTGGGTAGCTGAAGATACTTTCTGTTACCAGAGCTCCTCCAAAAACCTGACCAAGGCTCAGCGTCAAACCTGTAACTTGTGGTAGTAAAGAGTTTCTGAAGACGTAATGCCAGAGTATGTGATTTCTAGGTAATCCCCTGAGAAATGCATATTCAGTGAAATCTTCCGTTTTGACGCTAATCGTAAGAGCTCTCATGGTGACAACCGACGCTCCCATGTAAACCAGTATCAACGATAAAGCCGGTAAGAAAGCGTGCTTTATTATCCCGAATACGTATTGCGGTGAAAACTGGGGGATCATTCCCGCCGGTGCTCCACCGAAATATGGGAATATAGGTATGAGAAACACAAAAAGCAGCATCAAAGTTAGAGCGAGTACAGGATAAGGCACAAGGCTCAAAACCAAGAAAAAACCTTCCAGAAACTTTGAAAATCTCTTCTGTTCAAAGAATCCTGCAATGGCACCGATTAAATTCCCAGCAAACCATGCGATGACGATACTCGTTGTGAGCAGCCCCACTGTCCACGGCATGGCTCTGAATATGAGCTCTGTGACAGGAGTTGGAAAGAAGGAAAAGGATGGGCCAAGATCTCCCATTAAAAGACCTTTCATGAAGGAAAGGTACTGAATAAACAACGGTTTATCAAGCCCATAGATCGACATGAGTGTTCTCTTCATAGACTCAAACTGTTCTTGAGATATGGTGGCGCTCATCATAGCAAGTTTGCTCATCATCGTTTCAACAGGATTTATAGGTGATAACCTCGTTATTAGAAACAAAATCAATGTTCCTATCAGAAATGTGAATAGAACTGAGATGAGCCTTTCAAGGAAGTATCTTCCCATCTAATTCCCACTCCTTGGATCAGGTGTGGATTACAAAGGGGACGCGCAACGCGCATCCCCCTCGTGTATCATTTTCTCCCCGTTGGTTTGAGATGTGGCAGAATCCATTTGAAACCACCACACCAGAACAACGGACTCCAGTAAGGATTCTTAGCATTCGGGAATCCTGTCCAGTAATACGTATCATACGGCGAGAATTTCTTACAATCTACTGCAGGAGCTATTGGCATTTCCTCTATTAGAATCTTGAGAACTTCTTTACCAAGCTCTACACACTTCGGATCATCCGGTGAGAGTCCCGCCATCTGATCCAGTATTTC
>QNAV01000158.1:0-3886 GCA_003641585.1 Thermotoga sp.
AACGGCAAACAAAGAGCTCTACAGAAAACTCCATCCCGATACCCCTTTCGAAGAGAGGGTGAAATGCCTTCACTGGTTGAAGAAATTAGGGTATGAAGTTGGTGCGGGAAACATAGTTGGACTTCCAGGACAGACTGTGGAGGATCTCGCAGATGATCTCCTCTTCGTGAAAGAACTGGATGCCGACATGGTGGGAATAGGGCCTTTCATTCCACACCCTCAAACTCCTCTTAGAAATGAGAAAGGGGGAGATTTCCTAACCTCTCTTAAGATGATAGCACTGGCCAGAATTTTGATACCCGATACCAACATCCCCGCAACTACCGCCATGGGAACGATTCATCCAAACGGCAGACAGATCGCTTTGAAATGTGGGGCGAACGTCATAATGCCTGTCATGACACCTTCTCCTTACCGCCCATTGTATCAGCTTTACCCTGGTAAAATCTGTGTCTCTGAAAGCGACACGAAATGTATCCCCTGTGTGTTTCACATGATAAGGGCTCTGGGTAGGGAAGTTGGCAAAAGTTATGGCAGCAGAAAGAAGGTTACCATATCATCTTCCACCAGTTGCTCTTGATGACATTTTCTTTATCCACTGAAGGAAAGCCGGGTAATTCCTTGTTTGGTAGAGCACCCTACCCGGGCCTTTCATCCTGACAATAAGACCCTCTCCTCCAAAGAAGAACGATTTCATACCCCCGAAGGCTTTGACATCGTACGTTATGGTTGAATCAAACGCAACAACGTGCCCCGTGTCTATTATGTATTCCTCTCCCGGCGGTAACTCTTTTTCCACTATCCCACCAAAAGAGCCAAGAACCACCTTCCCGTTGCCAGAGAGCCTCAGAAGGAATATCCCTTCCCCCATAAAGAAGGATTTGAACCCACCAAATCTTGTGTCCACCTCTACACTCTCTGAAGATGCAAGAAAAGATGTTGATTGAACGAACATTTCACCGTTCAGATCCAAGATCATGATGTCTCCTATGAGAAGAGGGGCTAAGACTATCTCACCAGGCCCTTCATAGTAGTTGAGGAAGAAACTTTCACCACCAAGAAATGCTCTTTTTAGACCCTTCAAGATCCCTCCCGATCTTGTCTCGACCTTGACACCGGAATCCATCGCAACCATCGCACCTGGCTCCACCTTTATTCTCTCTCCAGCGTCGAGCTTTATCGAGACGGCAGCGAACGCTCCCCTATGAAGCTCCTTTATATCCATCAACATCACCTCCTTCAGGATATAATAACATCTGGAGGGGTATGTGTGTGGAGAATAGCGGTTGTCGATGATGAGGAGAAACTTGCGGAAATGGTGGCAGATAGGTTGAGGAAAGATCTGAAGGTGCCAGTCGATGTTTTCTACAATTCGACAGATTTCCTGGAAAAACTGCACCGTGAGGATTACAGACTGGTTATTCTGGATGTCGTGCTACCGGACATGGATGGATACGAGACGTGTAAGATAGTAAAAGAAAGGAAACCGGCAACCTATGTCATCCTCCTTACGGTGTTATCCGATGACGAAAGCGTCATCGAAGGGTTTGAATCGGGTGCGGACGATTACGTTTCGAAACCCTTCAGCATGGATGTTCTCCTTGCAAGGGTTAAAAGGTTCCTTTTCAGAAAAAAGGAAGAAGTTTTAGACTTTGGGGATCTCAGGATAGAGGTATCCTCAAGAAGGGTCTTCGTGGAAGGGAAGGAAGTGAACCTGTCGAAAAAAGAGTTTGATCTTCTTTTAATTCTTGCTATGAACGAAGGGGCGGTTTTTACCAGGGAAAAACTCCTTGATCTTGTTTGGCCGGAAGAGGTGGATGTCTCTCCAAGGGTTGTGGATACAACTGTGAAAAGGTTGAGGAAGAAGATAGAAAAGGATCCGAACACACCGAAGCATGTAAAGACCGTTTGGGGTGTTGGATACAAGTTCGTGAAGGAGTGAGAGTATGAAGATAACAATCGTTATGGATGACTACTCTGGAATGATGAAGGAAGTTGTGGCTCACCATGGTTTCTCGGCGTTGGTGGAAATGGAAAACACGAAAATACTTGTTGATACCGGTGCGAATGGTGAAGATCTTCTGAAGAACTTTGAGGTTTTAGGGATAGATATCTCGGAGATAAACACAGTGTTCCTAACTCACAGGCATTACGATCACACGGGAGGTCTGAAAAAATTTTTAGAAGAGAGAGATAAGATCGGTAAAAAAACCTTCGTTGTGGCTCATCCAGATTTGTTTGTACCTCTGTTCTCCTCGAAACCTTTTCTCAGAGAATCCGGCTTCCCTTTCACAAGAGAGGAACTCGAAAGTCTGGGAGCTGTTTTCCTACTCGTTGAGGAACCTTTTGAAATGACATCTGGTGTGTTTTCAACGGGATTTGTTGAAAGGGAAGAGCGTTATGAGAGGATCGGTGACTACTTCAGAATCGTTGATGGGAAGCTTGTAAAGGATAATTTGCCAGATGATATGTCTCTTGTTGTAAAAAGTGAAAAAGGCCTTGTTATCGTGGCCGGGTGTTCTCACGCTGGGATAGTGAACATCGTGAAACACGCATCCAGAGTCTTCAGCGAGAGTGTTTTTGCCATTATCGGGGGATTTCACCTTGTGGGTCTTGAAAAGAATCAGATAGAAAAAATGGTTTTAATCCTTAAGGACCTGGGAGTTAAGAGAGTTTTTGCGGGCCACTGCACCGGTTTTGAGGCGCTGTGCTCTTTCAATAGCGTTTTCGAGGATGATTTCGTTAGATTTCACGTGGGGAGTATTATAGAAATATAGGGATCTGGCGGTTCCTACCCGATCAAATTAAAGAGAACGGGAGGAGATAGGATGATAGCTTTTCTGAGCGACTGGGGATACACCAGTTACTACGTTGGCGTTACCAAAGCTGTTATAAAGAGAATACACCCTGATGCTGTGATCATCGATATAACTCATGGAATAGAACCTTTCAACGTTAGAATGGCTATGCACGTTCTGTACAGGGCATCAAAAGATTTCCTAGAAGGAACGGTATTTCTCGCCGTGGTTGATCATGGAGTTGGAACGGCAAGGAAATCCATTGTCATGAGGACGAAGAACAACATGTTCTTCGTTGGCCCTGATAACGGTATATTCACACTCGTTGCTGAAGAATATGGTGTTAAAGAGATAAGAGAAATAACCAACAGGAAACTCTACTACAAAAAGGACCCATCGTTCACATTCCATGGAAGGGACATCTTCGCACCGGCTGCTGCACATCTTGATAAAGGAACACCGATGGAGAGTCTTGGAACGAGGTTGATGTCGTATGAGGTTTTGAAATACAAAAGAGCAAAAATCGATGGGAAGAGGATAGTAGGAGAAGTTGCCTTCTTTGACTCCTTTGGAAACATCGAAACCAACATACCGTTCCAGTTCTTCATGGATATGGGGATAGATCTGGATGATGTTCTAACGCTGAGGGTTGAGAGCAAATCTTTCAAAGTACCTTTCGTCAGAGCGTATGGAGATGTCTCAGAAGGAGAACTGCTCGTACATTCTGACAGCTCCGGTTTCTTAGAGATAGCGATGAATCAGGGATCAGCCAGGGAGTATTTGAAAGTGGAACAGGGCTCTGAAGTAATTCTGGAAAAGGAATAGAAGAAGATGCTGGCATGTTTTCAGTGAAAGAACTCATGGAAATCGCTGTGAATGTTGAGGAAAATGGTGAGAAGTTCTATAGAAAACTTTCAAAGAAAGTTGAAAATGATGAACAGAAGAAGCTTTTCGAATATCTTGCAGGTCAGGAGATAGAGCACGCCAGGGTTTTTAGAAAACTTGGCTACGTCGAAGGTAAGGTTTTCCCGAGCTTCAACACCATGTTTGAGAGAGTGAAAGGAATGTCTTTTGAAAGCATCATCGAT
>QNAV01000159.1:0-3870 GCA_003641585.1 Thermotoga sp.
AAAGTATCGAACGTCATGATAAGGAAACCGAACCTCGAAGATGTGTTTCTAAAACTGACGGGTCATTCTCTCAGAGATTGAGGAGGAAAGGATTGTGAAGAAAATTCTGAGGTTCTCTCTATATTTGTTTTTAAACGACTACATCAGGGATTTCTCCGGAAGCTTTTGGATATTTTTCTTCCCTCTGATCCTTTACCTGATACTAACTTCCATCTTTGGTGGAATCGCAGATGGAGAAAATGTCACTTTCAGGATAGGGATCGTTTATGAGAAAAAATCAACGGTCTTCGAAAAAATGGTTAGTCATTTGAAGAGAGAGAAGGCCTTTGATATTAGAGAGTACAGAAAGGTGGATGAGGCATTGAAACAACTCAAAGAATCGAAGCTGGATGTTGTTATATTCGTTGATAAAAACTTCGATTCTTCCTTCACAAAAGCCATATTACTTGCAAGGACGAAGATGAAATTGACGGTACCCATCGATATCTATTACGTCCCGGAAAGAACGGAATCCTCCATGGCGAAGGATGTCGTCAGGAGTATATTGAAAACCATGGAAGTCGAGATCTGGAGAAGCTTCGGTAACTTCAAGGATGTGAAGGTAGAAAGTTCGGTAGAGGAAAAGACAAAGAAATTCAACGTGGCCCACTATTACTTTCCCTCAATAGTCATGGTGACCATAATGAGTATAGGCTTCTTCTCGATACCTTATTCTATAGCGGGAAAAAGAGAGAGGAAATCTACCAGAAGGTTCCTCGTTTCTCCTTTCGGATCAGGAGAGTTCATAGTATCGGTCATATTGAACAACTTTCTAGCTCTCCTGATATCTCTCACGCTCCTCTTCAGTATGGGTATGTTGCTTTACAGAGTACCGAAAGTGATCCTTAGCCCTCAATTCATCCTACAGATCATTTTTGGAATGCTTATCTACTCCATGATAGGCCTTATGATAGTGTCTCTTGCCAAAAGGACGTCTACAATATCCATAATATCCAATTCTCTCTTCCAGGCTATGATGTTTCTCGGAAACTTCTATTTCAACGTTCTGAACATGTCGTGGGGTATAAGGTGGTTCGTGTACATAAATCCAGCCACTTACATACTGGATAAATTGAGGGGGACAATGGGTTATAACTCTTATCTTTCAAATCACCTTTTGGTACCGTTTGCCTGGTTGGTATTTTCAATACTCGTTGTCATACTGAATTTCAAGAGGGTGATGGAAGTTGAGTGATTTCATGTCTCTTGCAAAGTGCATGTTTAAAGAATCGATCAGGAACAAGGGGACCATGTTCTCTACATTGATATTTCCCATGATACTCTTGATTATCTTTGGATCGGTCTTCTCAGGTGGCAGTGTTGGAGACGTTCAAATCGATGTAGGAGTTGTGTGCAGTGATGAGAACATAAGAGAATCTTTGAAAACTCTAAAAGGACCCTGGAATCTGATTTTCTATGAAAGTGAGAACGATATGGATGAAAGTAAGAAAGACCTCGATGCCTTGGTTTGGATATCAGGAGAGAGTGTTAGGATCCTGAAGAAACCGAGGGATATGAGCAACATGGGATATCTGAATTCGTTTGAGATGAGCCTGAAGATACTCCTTGAAAAGAGTCTAAACGGTGTGAAGAATATAATTGTGGTCAGAGAGCGAAAGATTCATGCTGGAAGTACGGATATCAGATCTGTTGATTATTTACTTGCAGGTGTTATCGCAATCTCCATACTATCTTCAGGAATGTTTGGCGTTATAACTCTTTTCTCTCATTACAGGGAACTCGGTGTCCTCAGAAGGTTCAAAGTATCCCCTGTTAGAAAAGTGCCTTTCGTTCTGGGTCTCAGCTTTTCGAAATTCATACTGAATCTCCTAGCCGCCTTCATAATGGTAGGTGTGAATATCTTCATATTCCATGGGAGGTACTCCATGAACCTTCCTTTGTTCCTTGTAACCATCATCTCGTCGACACTTGGAATGATGGCTCTCGGTATAATCCTTTCCCTTTCTTTCAGGTCACCCACAGCTGCCAACAACGTCGCTTCCATAATGCTGACAATCATGATGTTCTTCTCTGGGGTTTACTTTCCCATAACCTTCCTTCCACCAAAGCTCAGAATACTTTCTTTCTTCATGCCAGTCAGATACGTTGCAGACGCTGTGAGGTATACTCTGGGACTTCAAAGCATGTCCATTCTGAGTTTCTGGTTGATAAACACAGTATTCCTGATAGCAGGTTCTACACTCCTCTGGATAGCGAGTGAAATATCCTTGAAACCTGAAAGTTGAGAAGCGAAAAAACAACCTGTCCAAAAGTGTGTATAATATGATTGATCCTGTTTGAAGGGAGGTGATCGATGAGTGGCAGTGAGAAGGATTGGAATCCCTAGGGATGTGGAAATTGTAGAGGTTTTTGGGCAATACGATAGAAGAGCACGGTACATAAGGAAAACTTTTGGTGTTGAAATAAGTGTCGTCGATGACGAGATATGGATAAGGGGGGAGAACGAGAAGAGCGTGGATGCTGCGGAAGGTGTTCTTAATGAGGTTATATCTATTGTAAGGGATGGTCACCTTCTGGATTGGATGGAATTTGAATATCTTGTCGATCAGTATAAAAGAAACGGGAACGGCGTCAAGGAGATGTACGATGAATTCAAAAGAGATGCTATCCTCGGATCAAGGGTCAAGCCAAAGACTTTGGGTCAGAAAAGATATATGGAAGCTGTTAGAAAGAATGATATAGTGTTTGTTATAGGACCTGCAGGAACAGGAAAGACATACCTAGCAGTCGCTATGGCACTAGATCATTTAAAAACAGGTGTCGTCAACAGAATAATATTGACAAGGCCAGCCGTTGAAGCAGGAGAGAAATTGGGATTCCTTCCAGGAGATCTTATAGAAAAAGTGGATCCATATCTCAGGCCCCTTTACGATGCCATCCTCGATATGATTCCTCCTGAAAAGTTTTACTCCTATAGAGAAAAAGGTATCATAGAAATAGCACCACTCGCTTACATGAGAGGAAGGACGCTGAACAATTCTTTCATAATCCTTGATGAAGCGCAGAACACAACCTATCAGCAGATGAAGATGTTTCTCACAAGAATTGGTTTCAACTCTAAAGTCATAGTAACAGGTGACATAACCCAGGTGGACATAGATGAGGAAAAATCCGGACTCATAGAGTGCCAAAAGATTCTAAAAGGAATCGAAGGTATAGCCTTTGTCTATTTGAACGAAACGGATGTTGTCAGACATCCCCTGGTCAAGAAAATAATAAAAGCTTACGAAGAATACGAAGGGAAGAAATCAAAATGAAGGTCAAGGAATACCTGAAAAATTTAATTGAGGAGTATGGGCATGTTTTCGCTTTTCTCATATTGCTGTTGGTATTTTCAGATCCAAGACTTGTCAGATTCCCTCTAAGGTTCATAACTCTTTACATTTTAGCTTCTCTTTCATGGTTCGGACTTGTGGAATTATCCATAAAGCACTTCAGGAAGTTTTCACTCCATGTTTCCTATAGATACACCCTTTACGCTTTAATGGGATTTGGATCCCTTCTTATAGGAACCATACAGCCGCGATTCGGTGTACTTTATGTACCCCTGTTCATACCCGTAGCTCTGATTTCACTTCTGATGAATCACGAGATAGCGTTGGCATCAGGTTTCATATTCTCTATACTGGCCTCATTCAGAGAAGGATTCGATCTGAGAATTCTCCTTTATTGTTTCAGTGTGGCGTTCTTCGCAGCGATGACTACGAAAGAGATTTACAGAAGATTGGATCTCGTCAAATCTTCAGTCATAACATCCGCTGCGTCTTTTCTAGTGGCTGTGGTCCTCTCGATGTTCAGGGACACTGGCAT
>QNAV01000160.1:0-3846 GCA_003641585.1 Thermotoga sp.
AGAGAAACTATCGATCCTGTAGCCAGGACAAAGAATGATAAGGTCAAGGAAATTATCCATTTTTTAACTTTCATTTTCATACTCCCTGAAGAACGTGTGTTACCTTTATTTTTCACCCTATCACTTGAGTATCTTAAAATATGGCATGTGGTGTTGAAATAAAAAACATGTGACTTTTTTGAAATAATATATTATCCTACTGTTCCAATACAGCTTCGAAAGAGATTAATAGTTAAATCGGAAAATACATTTCCGAGAATATTTTAACTCGCTTTCATCATAATATTGACAAGCTTTCGATGTTTCTTTTCTAACTCAGTTTCTCACATCGATAAATCCAGAAAGTCTGATATCCCTTGAAGAAGCACCAACTCGTATCTCGTAGGTTCCTTCCTCTAGAACCCATTTGTTCGTTTTCTCATCGAAGTAGGCAAGAGAGGCGATATCCACACTCACCGTTATCCGCTCTCGCTCTCCTGGATTCAAAAGTTTCGTTTTCACGAATCCTTTCAGCTCTTGGAAGGGTTTTTCCATTTCCCCTTTTGGTGCTCTCACATACACCTGGGCCACTTCTTTTCCTGGAACTTCACCGATGTTTACGATGTCGAACGAAACGCGTATACTGCTCTCATCCTTCTCGAGTTTCAGGTTTTCGTAATTGAACGTTGCGTAGGACAGACCGTATCCAAATTCATAGGCTGGCTCAACATCGAAAGTATCGAAGTACCTGTATCCCACGTAAATACCTTCTTCGTAAACGACCTTTTTCGGATCATCTGGAGGATCTCCTGGGAAGTTTTTCGATGAAGGTACATCCCAATAATCCTTTGAGAAAGTTGTTGGAAGCTTTCCAGATGGATTGACTTTGCCTGACAAAATATCTGCAACAGCTCTCCCCATCTCCTGACCAGCTTGCCATGCGAGTAAAATGGCGTCTACTTTGTCTCTCCAACTCATCACCTCTATGGGACCTCCTACGTTGAGAATAACAACGACTCTTTTATTTCTCACGTGGTAAGCTTTAGAAACGATATCTATCAACTCCTGTTCATCATCACTCAAATAAAAATCACCCTTCTCTGGTTTCCTATCGCAGCCTTCACCAGATATTCTGCCTAGTACGATAATTCCCACATCTGTTCTTTCTGCAGCTTCTTCCACCATGTTATCTTTCAAAAGGTCCATTTCGGGAAGTTTCGGCATTACCGGCTGTCCAAAAAGACCTTCTCTGATTTTGTACTCTTCTTTATTCCTCATGGTTTTGATGTAATCTTTATAAGTTTTTAAAAGATCCTCATCTATCTGAAACCCTCTCTCCATCAAACCGTTCACAATGGATACAACGTACCTTGGATGTGTGTCACCACTTCCTGTTCCACCTTTGATCGTCTCTATCTGCGCTGTTCCAAAGAGTGCTACTTCGGATTCCTTGTTCAATGGTAAGGTGCCGTCTTCGTTCTTGAGAAGCACCATACCCTCAACTGCTGCCTCATAGGCGATTTTTGCATGCTCTTCAAGATCTGGTTTATTGGAGGGTTTATATCCCCTGAAAGAAAGCGTTTTAACGATTATTTTCAAGATGTTTCTTACATTTCTGTCTAGAATCTCTTCATTCAAATTTCCCTCTTTAACAGCCTTTATTATCTCCTGAACCTCGTCTTCCCTTTCGGCTCTTATCTGATTAACCTTTCCAGGCATTATTAAGTCATTTCCTGCCTCCATCTGTTCAACGGGATCATTCCCTGCGAACCAGTCTGTCATAACGAAACCATCGAATTTCCATTCATTTCTCAGGATATCCGTTAATATCCTCTTGTTTTGAGAGCAATATGTTCCATTGAGCTTGTTGTAAGCGCTCATCACCGTCCATGGTTTTGCTTTTAAGGCTATTTCAAATCCTTTCAGGTATATCTCCCTCAGCGCTCTTTCAGATACGATGATATCAATTGTAAGTCTGTTCGTCTCTTGATTGTTGGCGATGAAGTGTTTCAAGCATGCACCAACTCCCTCGGATTGCACTCCCTCAACAAAGGCTTTTGCCATCTCACCTGATAAGAGAGGGTCTTCAGAATAGTACTCGAAATTCCTTCCGCACAAGGGGTTCCTGTGGATATTCAGAGCGGGTGCTAGAAGAAAATCAACACCGTATTCCCTGGCTTCCCTTCCCATTGCCGCTCCAACTTCTCTGACGATTTCTCTGTTCCATGCGGAAGAAAGGAGGCTTGCTATTGGGAAAGCGGTCGCGTGGTATGTCGTTTTCGCCCCTTCCCTTACCGGATCTATTCTCACACCAGCTGGGCCGTCTGCCATAACTGTTGAAGGAATACCAAGCCTTGGTATACTATGGGTTTCTCCAGCAGCTCCCTGAACCCTCGATGGAGGGTTTCCAAAGAAACCCGGCATTCCGATACCAACCACCAGTTTTGCTTTTTCTTCGAGTGTCATGGAGTTTATAATTTCTTCTATGTTATTCTCATTGAGCTTCAGCGACATGAGGTTCACCTCCGCTTATGATTTCTTCCTTCGATTTCTTTTCTCAGCTTCCTTACAAAGAGCACAAGGGCAACTATCGTTCCAATGAGTAGAAAAATGCTGAGATAAAATTCCACAGGTCTTGCTTTTCTCACAAGGTAGTAGAGGATCACAAAAATCTCGAGGATCAGAGCCCATGTTAGAAAAATGAGCATTGGTTTTAAAGTCATCATAACCTATATGTCCTCCAATTTTCGATACAATTTCGGGATACTCTCAACGAGCACTTTCGTATATTCATGAGAGGGTTTCACTATTATGTCATCCGGTTTTCCCTCTTCAACGATTTTTCCATCCTTCATCACAAGTATTCTGTCGGATATGTAATATGCAAGTCCAAGATCGTGTGTTATGAAAATGATGGATGTTTTCTGCTCTTCTCTAAGTTCTTCAAGAAGCTCTATTATTCCACCACGTGATGACGCATCTATCATGGATGTTGGCTCATCCGCTATTATGAGACTTGGCTTTAAAATCCAACACCTTGCTATCATGATCCTTTGTTTCTGTCCCCCAGATATCTGATGAGGGTATTTTCCGAGGATATCTTTAGGATCCAATCCAACTTTGAATAACGCTTCCCTTATGATCTCTTGGGCTTCCTCTTTCCCCGGTTTTTCCCTGAGAAGGTTTATAGCTTGCCATAAGGTTCTTTCAACAGGATAAAAGGGGTTGTAGCTTGCAAAGGGATCCTGAAAAACAGCGTGGACTTTTCTTCTCAATTCTTTCAGGGATTCCTGATCTGTTATATCTTTCCAAATGTTCACACCATCTATGAAAACATCCCCAGAAGTTGGAGGGAGAAGTCTCAGAATGATCTTAGCTGTTGTCGTTTTCCCAGAACCAGATTCTCCAACAAGAGAGATGATCTCTCCTTCGTCCACTTCAAAGGAGATGTTCCTGACGGCTTCAATATATTTTCTTGAGAAGAAACCCAGAGAGTATACTTTGGTGAGGTTCTTAACAACCAGCTTCGCCATTTTTCATCCTCCATAGAGAAAGCATGCTACCTTTCTACCTGGTTCCACTTCGATCAATTTTGGCTCCTCCTTTTCGCAAATGGGTTTTCTGTAAGAACATCTAGGATGGAATCTACAACCTTTTGGAGGATCGATCAGATTTGGAGGAGCACCTGGAATCGTGGTTATACCTCTTTTCTTTATTTCAGGTTCCGGCGTCAAAACGGAGTTGAACAATCCTTTGGTATACGGATGAAGCGGATTTTTCAGGATATCCTCTATGAGCGCTATCTCCACGATCTTTCCAGCGTACATTATGATCATCCTGGTCGCTATCTGCCTGACAGTGGCTATA
>QNAV01000161.1:0-3756 GCA_003641585.1 Thermotoga sp.
ACTCTTTCCTTGAACGGCTATGGCTCTCACGATATCCAGGGAATAGGAGACAAACACGTGACTTGGATACACAACGTCATGAATATGGACGGTGTCGTTCTCGTCGACGATATGGATTGCAAGAAGATGCTTCATGTTCTGACAGACGAAGTGGGGAAGAAATTCCTGAAAGAGTTTGTAAAACCTGAGGATGTAGAGTACATTTCAGATAAATTCGGTATATCTGGTGTTGCCAATCTCATAGGAGCTATAAAGATAGCTAAATTTTATGATCTCAGGGAGGACGATAACATATTCATAGTTGCAACGGATAACATAGATAGGTACAGATCGGTCATGAAGGATCTTGAAAAAAGGTATGGAAAACTCGACAGGGCGGAAGCAAAGTCCAGAACGGAAAGAATACTTCTCCACCAGGAACCAACGTGGATATTCGAAGGAGACAGGTGGAGCAGATTGAGATGGCACAATCTCAAATATTACACATGGGTTGAACAACAAGGTAAAACCGTTGAAGAATTGAACGAGCAGAAGGATCAATCTTATTGGAGAAAACAGCAGGAAAAGGTTAAGGAGATGGATGAGCTTCTGAAAGAGTACAGAAGGAAACATCTCGACGAATTGAAGGAGCTTTGGGAGGTCGAATTGTGACGCTCCTTTTGAAGAACATAGATTATTTAGCGACCTTCGATGAAGAGAAAAGGGAAATCGAAGGAGCTTATATAGTGATTGAAGACGGTGTCATAAAGGAAGTCGGATCAGGAAATCCTGACCATGAAGCTGATGAGATTCTGGATTGTACAGGATACTTGATCCTCCCGGGCTTTGTGAACACGCACCATCATATGTATCAATCACTCTTTAGAAACGTGAAGAAGGTTCAAAATGCAAAACTCTTCGATTGGCTGGTCTTTCTCTATGAAAAGTGGAAGAACGTGGATGAAGAAGCGATCTATGTGAGCACCGCCATAGCTATCTATGAGATGATGCAGTCTGGAGTCACTACAACGACCGATATGCTCTATCTGTATCCATATGGAAAGAACGAGCTGTTCGATGCAGAGGTGGAATCTGCCTTGAAAACAGGGGTGAGATTCCATCCAACAAGAGGTAGTATGTCTCTGAGCAGGAAAGATGGAGGACTTCCTCCGGATAAGGTTGTTCAGAGTGAAGAAGAGATCATCGAAGAAAGTGTAAGAGTCATAGAGAAGTATCATGACTCGAGAAAATTCTCCATGCTCAGGATAGCCCTTGCCCCATGTTCACCCTTTTCCGTTTCTCCGGAATTAATGGTGAAAACTCTCGAAATAGCCAAAAAGTACGATGTGCTCCTCCACACTCATCTTGCAGAAACCAAGGATGAGGAAAAATACTGTCTTGAAAGGTTCGGAAAAAGACCTGTTGATTACATGGAAGAGCTTGGATGGTTGAATCCCAGAGTTTGGTTCGCTCACCTTGTGTGGCTAACAGATGAAGACATAGAGAAACTATCAAAAAATGATGTGGGGATGGCACATTGTCCCGTATCGAATATGAGGCTTGGATCAGGGATAGCTCCCGTTTACAAGATGAAGGAAAAACTCAGGATAGGTCTTGCTGTCGATGGGAGTGCCAGTAACGATACAGGGAACATGCTCCAAGAGATAAGAACGGCCATGCTTCTTCAAAGGGTGAAATACGGCCCTTCTGCATTAACCCCTCGAGAAGTGCTTGAGATGGCTACAATGGGAGGAGCCAAGGTTCTGAGGATGGATGATTACATAGGAAGCATAGAGGTTGGAAAAGCGGCGGATATCATAGGGTTTTCACTGGATAGGTTGGAATTTGCAGGTTGCCTGGATGACCCTCTCTCATCTATCGTCATGTGTGATGCAAAAAAAGCAGATCTTGTGATAATAAATGGAAAGATAAGGATTAAAGAGGGAAGGATCCTGGATAATGACCTTGACTACCTCATAAAGCGTCATAACCATATATCCAAGAAGCTGCTGAGTGCTCGTGAATGATCGATGAGCGTTGTTCGATTTTCGTTGCTCGGTTATCGATCGTCGAATATCGATCAACGATTATCAAGCTTCAAATACCTTCTCGCAACGTTTCCAGAGATGAGAACGGGATCCCAAACAGGAGAAAACGGAGGAGCGTACGCAAGGTCCATGTACCCTAATTCCTCCACCGTTAGACCTCCATATATAGCACTTGTCACGACATCTATTCGTTTGTGAACATCGCTTCCTACCATTTGAGCTCCCAAAATCTTACCAGTCTTTTTATCGAAGGAAAGTTTTATATGGATCGGTCCCGAACCTGGATAGTACTTGGCTTTCGATAGAGATTTTATATAAACAGATCCGGAGTTGTATCCAGATCTTTTCGCTTCCTCTTCCATAAGGCCTGTCCTTCCGAACTCAACATCGAATATCTTAGTTATGGAAGATCCAAGAACCCCTATGAATCTTTCCTTTCTACCTGCCACGTTCCTTCCAACGATTCTTCCTTGCTTGTTAGCGGTCGTTCCCATGGGGATGTAAACTTTCTCCTTGGTTATGAAGTGATCAACCGTTGCACAATCGCCGGCAGAGAAAACATCTTCTATGCTAGTTTTACCTGTTTCATCAACTTCTATAGCTCCCTTGACACTTTTCTTCACGTTATCGAAGATCTCAGTGTTGGGTTTAACACCCACAGATATCAGAACCATATCGACTTCCATGTCTCCAGAATTCGTCACAACCTTTATCTTCTCATCCGGTACGAATTTCCTAACTTGTGTCTTCAAAAGAACCTTCACGCCATTTCGCTCAAGGGTGTTCACAACCACCTCGTTGATCTCCGGCTCGGCATTTCCAAGCAGATGATCCATCATCTCGATCAGAAAGACCTTCAAACCATGTGTTCTGAAAGCTTCACTCATTTCAACACCAATATATCCTCCACCAACTATAGCCACACTTTCCGGCCTCTTCCCTTCTATGAATCCTCTTATTCTCATGGCATCTTCAGGAGTTCTAATGGTGAAGATCCTCTCATCTTCGATTCCCTCAAGATTCAGCACGATGGGGGATGCCCCGGTAGTCACCACCAATTTCTCGTATTCAAATTCCTTTACATCCCCATCCTTCACGCTTCTTGCTTTAACAATTTTCCTTTCAAAATCGACTTCGAAAACCTCATGTTCTGGTAAAACCTCAACCCCTTTCTTCTCTCTGAACTCCTGAGGAGTGAATTCGATGAGATCATCTATGTCCTTCACGATTCCTTGAACGTAATAAGGAAGACCGCATCCCCCGTAAGATATGAACTTTTCCTTCTGTATCAGAAGAATGCCCAAAGAAGAATCCACCCTTTTTGCACTCGCTCCTGCACTCGTTCCAGCGGCGACTCCTCCTATTATCACGACGTCGTATTTCACCAACTCACCTCCAAATATCAATAGGACATTTTGAATATTTCAAACAGATCCTTCTCGTTCACGTTTCCCGGTGTTTTCACAACGACTTTGTTCAGTACCCTATAAGCGGTCTTCGCCATGTCCTCAAGTTCCTCTTCTTTGACTCCCAACTCCCTCAACTTCTTGTTCAATCCGAAAAGCTCCTGAAATTCTCTTAATTTAATTATGGCGAGTCTTCCTGCTCTTTTATCATCCGTTTCAACAACTCCAAAGACTTCTCTTCCAACTATGGCGAGTCTTTCGTAGATATGGTCAAATATGTACTCGAAAAGATAAGGCCCTGTCACACAGAGCCCCAAACCATG
>QNAV01000162.1:0-3754 GCA_003641585.1 Thermotoga sp.
CTCAAGATCTCCTTTTCAGGTATCAAACCATATCTTCGGACCAGTTTTTCTAAGACTTTCATCTGAACAGAGGTCCTAACCCCCGTACTTCTGTTTATCAGGTTCCTCACAGTGCTCAGTATCTGATGGTAAAGCTCTTCAGATATTTCTTTTCCTCCTGTTATCGCCTCCATCATGACCTTTTCCATCACGTCTTCCCATCCTCGCCTCAGAAGGGACACCGTCCCGTCGAAATCGAAAAGAGCCACTTTCACCTTTTCGTTTTTGATCTTTTCAGGATTCAGTACGATGGTGTTCTCATTCTTCAAAGAGAAAAATGGAAGAGCTTCGAACTCATTCAAAAGAACCTTCGGCGTGACTTTACCAGTTCTTGGTTGCTGTACACATATCCCACCACAGTTCACCCCAAAGCTTAGAGCTTTTCGAAAATCTTGACTTTCTATGAGAGCAAGGGAAAAGCAACTGGTGAATGCATCTCCTGCTCCACAAACATCTACAACTTCAACCTCTTTAGCGGAAATTCTGATGAGAGTTCCCTTCTCATCGATCCCTAGAGCTCCTTTTTCTCCCAAAGTGATCGCTATTGGATTTCTAAACTTCTCAAAGAGTTTCTTTCCGTACATTTGGGAACAAAAAACGGGTTCGGAGCAACTTTCGACATTCTCTTTTAAAATTTCACGAGCAGCTTTTAATAGCTCAGTGACATTGCACTTGACCACGCAGAAATCCAGAAACTCTTTAACGTTTTTCCTTGAATCCGCTATGAAGAGTTTCTCTGGGTATTTTCTCTTCAAAGAGCGCAGATGATCGACAACAGCATGATTGAGAGTTCTAAATTTTCCCGCTTCACACTGATCGATCAACAGCACAACGTCTGCCTCTTTTACTAAAAGGTCCAATTTATTTTTTAGTTCTCTTTCCTCATCTTCAGTGAGTGGAGAGGAGTCGTATCTGTCGATTCTGGGTTTATCCTCTTTCATGGTTTCAGCATTGAAGAATTTTGAATAAAACCGCGTTGCTCTATAAGGTGACACGATCATGTGGGAGGTGTCGATACCGAGTTTTTCCAGACATCTCAACAAAGTTTTGCCCTCTTCATCGTCACCGATGATACCAAGAGTAATGACATGAGCTCCCAACATCGCTACGTTCCTTGCAACGTTACCGGCGGCACCAGGAGATGGTTCGTACTCTGTAATGACGATAGGAATGATGCCTGTTTCCAGACTAGGTTCACCTATCTTGGGATCGTAAATGTAATATTTGTCCAGAAAGAAGTCTCCAATCACCAGCACCTTCAACTTTCTGAACCCTTCGACGATTTCTTCTATTCCCATGCGATTCACCTCAACGGATTCCTTCGCGAAGGTACTTCCAAAGCACAAGCAACGTCTTTCTATGGTCTCCCTGGACGTAGGTCCCCTCTCCTTCGAAAGCTTTCGGAATCCTAACCACAACGCTCTTCACATCTCTGAAGTAATAGACTGGCTTCGTATCGTCCCCTATCTCCACAGCTTTTGTTGATTCGACAGGTTTCATGTCAAAAACCGCTGTGAACAGGCCAAGAGGAGGGTATCCAGCGTTTGCAGCCATCGAAACCGCTTTCAGGAAATTCTCAACGCCTATGACTTGAGAACCTATCAAAATGCACACACCTTCTTCGAGCTGAGAGACCGTTTCGGCCAGTATGAGAAAATCTCGTGCAGAACACCCTCCGGTCGCTTCACCGGAAAATGTAGGATGCATGTGAACGATATCTGCACCTATGGCGACGTGAACAGTTAAAGGAATATTCCTCTTGTACGCGTTGTAGATGACAGATATATCTCTGTGAGGAAATTCCAGATTTTCAAAAGATGGAAGGGTTAAATCCCCTGATAGCAACATTCCCATGGTTTCACCGTATCCAAGTTTCTTTCTGTTTCCTTCAATCAACGCTCCATTTATGAGATCTGCTGTCTCTTTGGCAAATCCGAATTTTCCTTCTCCTAAAGCGTTAGGTATACTTTCAGAAGTTTTACCAGCAAGAGCCAGTTCAAAATCATGGATTATGAAGGCACTGTTCACCGCGATGTGGTCAACTAAATTATTTTTTATCAACCATATCAGGAATGTCCCAAGACCGTTCTTCACGATGTGAGCCCCAGAAATTATCAGAACCTTTTTATTCTCTTTTTTGGCTTTTAAAATTCTACTTGCTACCTTCTTGATCATTTCATCTAAATCCTTCTCCAATACAGGAACCTCTGTTTTCTCCAAATACACGAGATCATCCAAGCTGGCTTTGGAAGGCCTATCGAAGAGAGAATATCTTTTCAAACTAGATGTATTGAAAATTCGCCATCGCCCTCTGTATTCCATATTTTTCGATCAACCTCCCATCATTTCTTCCACAAGTTGTGCAAGGACATGCCCCAAAGTTATATGAACTTCCTGAATTCTTGGGGTATCGGAACTTGGCACGGTGAACAAATAATCACAATACTTTTTCATGGATTCTCCCTGTTTTCCTGTAAAACCAATTGTTAAGGCTCCGACCTCTTTGGCCTTTTCGAGAGCTTTCAGAACGTTTCTTGATTTCCCACTCGTACTTATCCCGATGACAGCATCTTTCTCATTCACCAGAGCTTCTATCTGCCTTGCGAATGTGTTTTCAAAACCAAAATCATTTCCTATCTCTGTCAGCAAAGCCCCATTAGCGTTTAAGGGAATAGCGGGTATAGGATTCCTCGTTCTATAAAATTTTCCAACGAGTTCCAGAGCTATATGCTGGGCATCGCAAGCACTTCCTCCGTTTCCCATCAGAATGACTTTACCCCCTTGTTCGATCCTTTCGGTAATTCTTCGAGCCACCTCCAAAATCGTACTTGCATACTTCTCAGCGAATTTTTTCTTTATTTCTGCACTCTCATTAAATATTCCCTGTATTTCCCTTTCATCCATGGTCATCACCTCAATACTTTACTTTTTTCCAGGCAGATTCTGCCACTATAAGAGCTGCGATATCCCCTAACTTGTCTTTCAACTCGTTTCGAACGATCCTGCAGGCTTTTCTGGTGTTTTCCAGCGACTCTTTCTCTATAACCTCAAGGGCTCTATCCAGCCAGAACCTTGGAAGTCTCCAGCTCAGATTTCCAAGAACCACGGCATCGGGATTGAAGATATCTATGAGTATGGATATACCCAAACCAAGGTATTTTCCACTCTCCTTCAAAACCCTGATAGCGTGTTCATCACCTTTAAAGGCTTTTTCTGATATCTCCTTGGTAGTCACGTTTTCGCCAAAGACCTCAGGAAACATGAAATGTGCAAGTTTTGCTATCCCCTTTCCGCTACAGAACGCCTCCCAGGATCCCGCTTTTCCGTACACTACGGGCCCTTTTTCTGCTATTCGAATATGTCCAACTTCACCTGCAAGCCCTGTTGACCCTCTATATATCTTCCCATCTATTATTATTCCAGCACCAAGTCCTGTCCCAAGAGTCAGGAATATCATGTTTTTACATCCTCTTCCGGCTCCAAACTTCCATTCGGCAAGGGCACAGGCTTTGGCATCGTGTTCGATTCTGACGGGACATTTGAAGACATCCTCCAAGGATTTTTTCAAATTAACCTTTCCCCATGGAAGATGAGGGGGATTGAAAATGATCCCCTTTTCCGCATCGAGGGGCCCTCCTATGGAAACACCTATCGCCTGAGGAGGTTTGTTTTCCAACATTTTTCTTGAAAAATCGATCAACCTTTTAAAAAATTC
>QNAV01000163.1:0-3723 GCA_003641585.1 Thermotoga sp.
GTTCCTCATCCGTTTTTCCGTAGTCCTTGATCCACTCGGCCCAATTCCATGTACCACCCATCCACGCAAGAACTTTTCCACTTGTTACATCCTTATGCACGGAGCTCCACGGGGTTCCTATCACCGCTTTGGGTGTTATCTTCCAAACGTTCGTCAGGTTGTAGAAGAATTCGTACACCTTGTACATTTCCTTCTTGTTGAAGACGAAGATTCCCTTTTCTTCATCGTAGAAATCAACACCGAAGCTTGTGAATATCTGGAAGTAGTCGATTCCCATCTTCGGTCTGTGGTAGAGTCCCCATTCTACCAATCCCTTATTGACAGCCTCTTTTGCAACCTCAACGAAATCGAACAGTGTGAATTCACCTTTCCTTATCTTTTCAGGCAAAGCGTTGATCTCCTCGTCACTCCATCCGAGTTTCTTGAGGACTTTTTTGTTTATGTAGAACGGCCTTGCTTCTGTATCCTGAGGTACTGCGTAGATCTTTCCAAGGAACTTCGTGGATTCCCAAAGGGATGGTATTATGTCGTAGTAAACCTCGTCCCAGTACTTTTTGATGTAATCATCCAGCGGGATGATGTAACCTGCCTTTGCCCAGGCACCTATGTCGTCATGGCCAGAACAGAGAATATCGAATTTTTGCTTTGCCTGGAATCCAAAGACGACCTTCTGTTTGAAATCGTCCCATCCCGTTGTGTTGAAGAAACCTTCGAGCTTAACCCTGATATCCGCTCCTGAATCTTCAAGTATTTTGTTCAATCTCTCAACGGCTGCTTTGAGGTTCTCGAATCTGTAGAAAGAAGGATTATCTGGCCCAACTGTCCATGCAGTTATGGTTATGGTCTTTACAGAGAAGAACGTAACAGTTGCGAGAAGCATCAAAGCTATTAACAGAAGCTTCTTCATACCTCTCCCCCCTCCTTAAGGAATTTGTTTTTTCGAATGCTTTCATTCCTTTACGATATGATACTCTTTGGTCTTTCAAATGGCAAACCCTATTTTCGGTAGTTATTTCACTCTCTGGAATGATTTCCTTTTATATTCCGAAATATTCCCTCTATATTGATTATAACACATCCTTTTTCCTCATTTCGCCTCCCCTGTTACCACATAACATGCCACCTTGTGGTTCGATCCAACCTCCTTTAAAGGAGGGTGATCGTTGTTCTTACAAAATTCCGTTGCTATCGGGCATCTATCATAGAACCTACATCTTGGTGGAGGATTTATGGGCTTTGCTACAGATCCCTTTATATCCGGCTCTCCTCGTTTATATTCTGGATCTGGAACTGGGACCGCTGCCAAGAGAGCTTTCGTGTAAGGGTGCAGAGGGTGTTTCAAAACTTCCTCTATGTCACCTTCTTCGACGATTTTCCCAAGGTACATAACGACTATCCTATTTGCCATGTACCTTGCCACTGCAAGATCATGGGTTATATAGAGGTAGCTCATATTCAGCTCTTCAGCGAGTTTCAGCATGAGCCTCATAATGCCTGTTCTTATAGAGACATCGAGCATCGATGTTGGCTCGTCGGCAACGACGAATTTTGGTCTTAGAATTAAAGCTCTCGCAATGGCAACTCTTTGTCTCTGTCCCCCCGATAGCTCGTGAGGAAATCTGAACATGAAAGTTTCTGGGGGGGTTAATCCAACATTCGACAGCATTTCCGCTACCATTTCTTCTCTTTCTTTGAGAGATCCTATGTTGTGTATATTCAAAGGTTCTGCGATGATGTCGAATACGGTCATCCTTGGGTTCAAGGACTCGTATGGATCCTGAAAGATCATTTGAACTTCTCTTCTCAAATTGATGATCTTGTCCTTTCTATCCTCGATGAAGGAGTTTATGAATCTATCTTCAGACTTCTTGTATTCATCAAAAAATCGCTCAGCGTATTTCCTGTCCACCCCATTCAGATTTTTGATTTCGCTTTCCGACATTTTTTTGAACTTCTCCAGATACATCTTTCTAACATAATCTCTTGCTTTCTTTTCATGCTCAAACAAATAAGGAGTGACGTCTTCCCCTTCCATTATGATTCTCCCATCAGAAGGTTCGTAGAGTCCCACCAATATCTTCCCAGTTGTCGTTTTTCCACAGCCAGATTCGCCAACAAGTGCCAAAGATTCTCCCTTTTTGATGCTGTAAGATACACCATCCACCGCATGAACGAACAACTTCACTTTCCTGAACAGTTTCCTTTCAGCGGGAAAGAGTTTTTTTAGGTTTTCTACCCTCAGTATCTCATCATTCTTCATCGAATGTCACCACCTCACCTGGTTTCAGAGGGTTAAAACATGCGATAAAGTGACCTGGCTCAATCTCCTCATATGGGGGTTCTTTCTCAAGACATTCCTTGGTCGCTCTCGGACACCTTGGTGCAAATCTACAACCTTTTGGCGGATTCAAAAGATCAGGAGGCTCTCCTGGTATAGTCGCAAGTTCCGTTTTTTCTCCAACGACAGAAGGAAAAGCATGCATCAAACCATAGGTGTATGGGTGAGCAGGTTTTTTAAATATCGTCACCGAATCGGCATATTCAACGAATTTACCAGCGTACATGACAGCTATTTTGTCACTCACCTCTGCTATGACCGCTATATCGTGCGATATGTATATCATGGACATGTTCAATCTCTTCTGTATCTTCTTCATTTCCTTCAAAATTCTATCTTGAACGATGACATCTAAAGCTGTGGTAGGCTCATCAGCGATGATTATCCTTGGATCACACGCAAGGGCCATAGCTATAATGGCTCTTTGCTTCATACCACCACTGTATTGATGAGGATATTGATCCATACGCCTTGGATCCAACCCCACCAGTCTGAAAAGTTGTGCTACTTTTTCCCTGGCTTTATCTATAGACATATTGGGATAGTGATTCAACAAAGCCTCAACTATTTGGTCACCAACTCTGTAAACGGGATTTAAAGAGTTCATGGCAGCTTGAAATATCATGGATATCCCCTTCCACCTGTATTTCCTCATTTCAGATTCTGGAAGTGTTACCAGATCGACTTCTCCGTTCCCATCGTTGAAAAAGACATGACCTCCTATGAATTCCGCATTATCAGGTAATAGCCTTAATATGGTCATGGAAACTGATGTTTTCCCACAACCAGATTCACCAACTATCCCGAGGGATTCTCCCTCATCAAGGTCAAATGATATTCCATCGACGGCCTTAACGTATCCCATTTTGGTTCTGTAGTACATTTTAAGGTCTTTAACGGATAGAACCCTC
The DNA here is from genome assembly GCA_003641585.1 of Thermotoga sp. Classification (GTDB taxonomy): domain Bacteria; phylum Thermotogota; class Thermotogae; order Thermotogales; family Thermotogaceae; genus 4484-232. Next base: position 3,250 of record QNAV01000163.1, read on the forward strand.
ACGCGGATCACCTCTTCCTGAGCCTTGGATTGATAATTTCTTCGAGCCCTCTACCGAGGAAGTAGAAAGCTGAGCAAAGGAGTGTTATGGAAACACCAGGGGGAGCCCAGAGCCACCAATACTTTGCGATGAAACTTCCTATTAGGTATCCATTGGCTTGGGCTGTATGAATGATTATCCCCCAGGACATCCTTATATTAACGAGACCAAGGAAGGAAAGAACCGCCTCTGAAAATATGGCGTTCGTCACACTGAACATCATGTAAAGGAAGGAAAGCGGTAGTATGTTGGGAATGATGTGTTTGAATATGATGTAGCCGTCACTTGCTCCCGCAGATTTTGCAGCTTCTATAAAAGGTCTGACCTTAACCGTCAGAGCCTGGGATTTCAAAACGATCGTTATCGAACCGAAACCTGAAATGAGACCTATTATCAGAGCGAGCTTAAACAAAGTGAGTTCAATAAAAGCGCTTA
>QNAV01000164.1:0-3703 GCA_003641585.1 Thermotoga sp.
CCCTTCTGGGATTTTGAAAGGGAAGATTAAAGTCAAATATATGATCGTTACAGAGAGAGTTGCTGTGGGAGTCACGAGAATCGTAGGATTTCTCAAACCCACAAAGGAAATGAAGACAAAGGGTATCGTCGATTTCGTAGATAAAGCGTTCGAAACCAGTGAAGGGATCGTTTTTCTCATAGATCTTCAGAGAATGCATTCCAGAAGTGAGGATATGAACATAGTGTTTGAAGTTCAAGGTGTTAAAGACGTCACCACATCCGATTTAGAAGGAGAAAGCTTGATTCTTCTGAACTATGAAGGGAAAGAATGGGTTGTGAGGCAAGGTATGGTCAAAGGGATTACCAAGAGGATGAACGAGTTCAAGCTTGGGAAAATAAGAGGTTTTGTCACGTACGAGAATAAGGTCATCCCTGTCTTTGGCAGTGAAGGAAAATGGATTGTGATACTAGAGGATATGGGATTGCTCTGTACGAAAGTCGAGAGGTTAAAAGGAGCGGTATTGAACATTGAAGGAAAGGAGAAGTGGGCTGCTGTAGGTCAACGAAAGATACCTTTTCTCAATTTAGAAGGAGTGAAGAAGGCTGGAATTTGAAAACCTGTTCGAAGAGGAAAAGGGCAGATTCCTGGAGGAAGCCAGAGAATCGATTGAAAAACTCCTGAGGAAGGTTGATCCAGAAGCCATAACCACGGCTCTTAGAGCCTTTCACACCCTTAAAGGTTCCTCCGCCCTCCTCGGTTTTGAAAAACTTCAAAAAATCTTTCATGAGCTCGAAGATATCTTCAGGAACATGCAGAAAGAGGGAAAGGTATCTTACGAGACACTCTACAGAATTTTGAGAGTGATAGATTTCCTCGAAGGTATAAAAGGAGAAATAGACTACAAGAGCTTGGATCATGTGAGAAAAATATTGGAGGGTGAAGAAGTCGAAGAGAAGAGAAAATTCGAAAGGATGGAGGGAGCCGAAGAATTTCTGGAGAATTTGATAATGAAGCTGGGTGTAATCGAGATCAGGCTTCAAGATGAGGAGAAGGAAGAAGCTTTACGCGAACTTAGACTCCTGAAGAATCAACTCATAAAAATTTTTGAAGAAATTCAGTACATCGACCTTGAAAAAGTTCTGAAGGGTTTTGGAACCATGATAAAAGTGGATGCCGAAAGACGGAGAAAGAAGGTGGAGGTAGTTCTAGATGTCGGAGGAGTCAGGATAGAAAGGGAGGACGCTAATTCTCTGAAAAATATACTCGTGCACCTCGTTAGAAACGCTGTGGCTCATGGAATAGAATCACCTGAAGACAGAAAAAGGGCGGGTAAACGAGAGGTCGGAAGGATAACCATAAAGAGTTGGATGGAAGGGGATAGAATACATGTCATAGTGGAAGATGATGGAAAAGGAATGGATATGAAAGAAATTGAGAAAAAGATGAAGGAATTGGGGATAAAGGGCAGACCTGAAGATGCCATATTTTCACCAGGATTTACAACTTCTGAAACAGCAGACGAAGTCTCTGGAAGGGGAATGGGATTGTACGCTGTTAAAGAGTTTGTTGATCAAAAAGGTGGCGAGATCTTTCTGACGAACAGGCCTGGTAAGGGTGTTTCTTTCCATTTTCACTTTCCAATAAAGAGAATCCTTAAAAAAGTTCTCATATTGAGGAGGAAAGGTGCCATATTCGGTTTGAATTTGGAAGATGTTGAAGCCACAATAAAAAGGGATGAAAGAGTTAGAGATTTTCTTATGGAAGAAAAAAGAGTCTACGAAGTTGTAGATATAGGAGAAGGGGATTTCAATTATCTGGTTCTCACAAAATTTAAAGAAGCAATAGCAGTTGATGAAATTTTGGGTATCAGAGAGGTTCCCGTTTCAATGGAATCCGTGGGGATAAAAGGAGTAAAATACTTCGTAAAGAATGTTTGGCCCATTCCCATACCAGTTATTTCGCCAAAGGATCTGGAAGTGTAACTCGGAGGTGTGATTTTTGAAGAAAGTCCTCATAGTTGAGGATAGTGATCTTTGGAGAAAATTTTTGGAAAGATCTCTCCAGAAAATGGGGTATATCGTCGAGACCGCTAAAGATGGTGTGGAGGGGTTGAATAAAGCGTTTTCGTTTGTACCTGATGTTTTCATCCTGGATGTCATCATTCCAGGCATAAGAGGATTTCAACTGTGCAGGCTCCTGAGAAAACTCGAGGCTTTTGAGAAATCTGGGATATTGATTATGACTGCTTCTAATGAACCCTTCAGCAAATTTTGGGCAGCAAAATCTGGAGCAGACTATTTCATAAGTAAGGATAAGAATGGCGAGGACATTCTTAAAGAAATTGCGGAGATTCTCAGCAACCTAGATTTCAGATCAGATCCTGAAAAACTACCCAAAGATATTGTAGACACCAACTTGGATATACCGGAGATCCTAGATCATCTTTTTCTTCAGGAAACTCTGAAGAGTGAGATAATGTCTTTAGTTGAGTATATAAACGATGAGGATTACGTTGGATGGAGAATCACGGACCTTGTTCTTCAAGTTACCCATTCGGAGATAGTCGGTGTGATGATAGTCGGTGTGGATGCAGGTAGAATATACGTTGCCAGTGATGGTAAGTACGGTATATGTACTGAGGACCTGAAAAAACTTTTGATATCCCATATGGAAAGACCTCATTACCCTAAAAGATGGTACATAAAAAACACCACATCTCACCTTGACACAAGCATACCAGAAGATCTTGTTTGGGATTTCTTTCTTATAAAGTCTCAGAAGGAAGAACTGGGTATCCTAGGGGTTCTATCGAGAAGCCTTGATAGAATAGAAAAAGAATCTTTAAAAACCATAACGGAAAGCCTGACAGCTTTCGTGAAGCTTCTGAACCTGGTTTCCTCATACAGGAGCATGGCTGAGTACGATGAGCTCACGCTCTTGAGGAATTACAGGTCGTTCATGGATCGACTGATGAGTACCTTCAATTCTTACAAAAAGAAAAAAACGTTTTTATCCCTCGCCATCATGGACATAGATGATTTCAAGAGAGTGAACGATTCGTACGGTCATCCCGTTGGGAACGAGGTTCTGAAAGAGATTTCCAGGATCATGAGGAATGTATTCGATGAAGATAAAAATGTGATAGCGAGGTATGGGGGGGAAGAGTTCTCCGTTTTGATGGAGGATACAGATTCATCAGACACTTTGAAACGTTGTGAAACATTCAGAAAAGCGGTGGAAGAATACGATTGGCACGAAATAGCTGAGGGTTTGCGCATAACCATAAGTATTGGCATCACAGGAACGGATTTGAAACCTTATAGAACGGCTATGGAAATGGTTAAAGACGCTGATAAAGCCTTATACATTGCAAAGAGACTGGGGAAGAACAGGGTAGAACTGTATAGAAAGGGGAGAACATGATGTCTTTCAAGATCAGGTACACTCTCTTCATATTGTTGATCTTTGGTTTGATATCACTTGTGAGTTTTTATTTCATATATAACACGTTCGCCAGAGATGTGAGGGATGAGACTCTCTCCCACCTCCAAAGCACAGTCGAGATATCCTCGAAAGCTCTGGAAAGAGCTTTGGAAAGTGTTTTAATAGTTGCAACAGCGAAAACCAAGCCAGAGTGGGTTATCAATTCCAGCATTCTAGAGATACCTGGGTATGGAAGTACAGTCGAACCGGAGATAGAGTTTTCAAAAGAGGAAGAGAC
>QNAV01000165.1:0-3703 GCA_003641585.1 Thermotoga sp.
AAGGCATGGTTGGAATGGAATACATGGGAAGGAATCGAATCCCTTGCGATCAGGATCATGAGCCATCACAATGAAATCTGGTTTTGATCCGTGGATTATGCCCAGTGCTACCTGACCATAGGCTGGGTGGAGCAAGGATCCTTGTCCCTCCACAAATATGTATTCTTTTCCCTCCCTATCAAGTTTCACTACCATGTCTTCCATAACACCGGAGACAAAATCAGAAGGAACGGCATCAAGTACTGTTCCCTCATCTGCTCCTATCATTATCCCGGTCTGCCCAGTCGCTATGAATCCCGCTTTTAAACCTCTCTCCAACGCCCTTTCCCAGAGTTGAACAGCCGTTGTTCTTTTACCAACAACGCAATCTGTTCCAAGAACACATATCACCTTCGCTTTACGTTTGTAGAGATCACCTCTTAGCACCTTCAGTTCTTTGGGAGGAATCCTCACGTCGATTATCCTGACACCTCTCTTATCAGCGAGTTCTTTGAATTCTTCTATCTGGGATATTCTCACATGAAGACCTGAAAGTATATCCATACCTTTTTCTATCGCTTCTCTTATATAGGGTTTCAACTTTTCGTCTAAGAATCCTCCTGGATTCGATATTCCGAGTGTTAGAACATCAGCTCCCATAGAAAAAGCCGCATCGATGTCTTTAACTATTGGGACTTTGTATCTGATTGGTTTTACAAATTTCTCCAGGTCCTCCCCCACCTGCTCTGCTATAACACATATAGGTTTTAAGATCCTGCTGTGCCTCAGAAGGCCGTAAGTTGTTTTAGCGTGGATGGTTCCGAGCTGTCCTATAGCGAGAATGGCGGTGGGAGTTCCCTCTTTGAAGAAATCCTTTATCCTCAAAAGAATCCCTCCATATGGAGATCGAAATCCAAAACGATGATAAAATCTTATCTGGAATTATATCACCTCGTACCCTCCTTTGGAGGTGTGTTTTCATGAAGAAGATTTTCTTAATTTTTGATAATTCCTTTGATATATCCGAGATCTCTGAGTACAGAGTCCCTTGCCTCATAAAGATAGATAACGACTTTTTCCTGGATTTTCACGGTTCTATGATTTATTCTGATTTCAGGGAAGAAAGTGATGCCGAGATCTTGGAAGGAATAGAGAAAATAACGGATAGAAAGATGAAAATCTTCACAAGAACTGAGGACATCCAGGATTTTTTGGATCAGCTGGAGATTTTTGAAGAATTCGGTGTGAAAAAATTACCCAAGGATGAAGCCGTATCCCTTTTCAACATGTTAAATCTGATAGCTGTAGAGGGGAAAGAGCTCAAGGGAAATTTCATGACCGTGAATCCAGGTTTCTCAGACGACTTATCTTTCTTCGTTCTTGTAGATTCGAGTTTCTTTTTCAAAGTACAAGACATGCTCAAGAGAACTTGGGGCAAGCATATCCTTTCAAGGACTTTCAGTGTTATCGTCAAGTCCATCGCATCCAAGTATTCCTATGAAGCGGAAAATACAACTCTCTTCGAGATAATAGTGAATCCTTCAAGGGACTTTGAGATTTTAAAAGGGTTCTTCGATGACTTAAAAGAGATTGACGAACTGTCTCAGAGATTTTTAGAGGAAAACTTCGAAAAATGGTGTAAAAACATTCCCAAGATAGATAAGTGGGATCTTTCAAAGATAACCGATGCTTTGATCATGAGTGATGAACCCGAGAAAACCCTTGTGGAGATCTGGAAGATCCTTAACGATCTGATAGGAGCGTTCCTAAAAATAGATGAAGATGTCATAGATTTTCTGAAAGAAAAATCAATACTTTAGAGGAGGAGAAAGTATGAAAAGAAGCGACTTTCCAAAGGATTTTCTGTTTGGGGTGGCGACAGCGGCGTATCAAATCGAAGGAGCGTGGAACGAGGATGGTAAAGGCCCATCCATATGGGATGTGTTCAGTCACACTCCTGGAAAGATTCTCAACGGTGATACGGGAGATGTGGCATGTGATCATTACCATAGGTATAAAGAAGATGTGGAGCTCATGAAAATGATCGGTTTAGATGCTTACAGGTTTTCGATAAGCTGGCCACGTGTCATGCCGGATGGAAAAACGAAGAATGAGAAAGGGATGGATTTCTATCAGCGCCTTGTTGATGAACTTTTGAAGAACGATATCGTTCCTTTCATAACGCTCTATCACTGGGATCTTCCCCAAGCGTTGTATGAGAAAAACGGTGGGTGGATAGATCCCGATATTCCAAATTATTTTGAGGAATACTCAGCATACGTTTTCGAAAAACTCGGTGATAGGGTCAAGCACTGGATAACACTCAACGAGCCATGGTGTGTGGCTTTTCTCGGGTATTACATGGGAATACATGCACCAGGTCATAAGGATCTACGTGAGGCTCTCATCGCAGCTCATAACCTTCTACTGTCTCATGGTCGAGCAGTGAGGGTTTTCAGAGAAATCGTGAAAGACGGTTTCATAGGAATAACCAACGTCGTGAGCAAGGTGGAACCAGCTAGCGATGATGAAAAAGATGTGAGAGCTTCGAAGATGGTAGATGACATCGTCAACTGGTTCTTCCATGACCCTGTGGCGAGAGGAGAGTATCCTGAGAGTATCAAAGAACTATTTGAAAAATTCAATCTGAATCCTGCTGGAGAGGATCTGAATACAATATCTCAGCCAATAGATTTCTTCGGTGTGAATTACTACACCAGGCAACTCATAGCGCATTCTCCGGAGTTTCCCGGATACAAGAACGTTGAAGGTGATCTTCCAAAGACGGAGATGGGATGGGAGATCTACCCAAAAGGTTTGTACGATATGTTGATGGAGCTTCATAGAAGGTACAACAAGACGCTCTACATCACGGAAAATGGTATGGCAGGGCCAGATGTCCTTGTAGATGGGGAAGTTCACGATGATTATAGGATAGATTATCTGAAAAAACATTTCGAAAGAGCGCTTAAAGCGATAAAAGATGGGGTGAACTTAAAAGGTTACTTCATATGGTCATTGATGGATAACTTCGAATGGTCCTATGGTTATTCAAAACGCTTCGGCATAGTCTATGTGGATTACAAAACACAGAAAAGATATCTAAAAGATAGCGCAAAATGGCTCATGGAGTTCTTGAAAAGTTGATCTCGTGAACCTCGACACTTGTTAAAAACTGACACCGCTGATATAATAACAGTGTGAAAGGTGCTGGGAGGTCGTCTAACGGCAGGACGGTGGACTCTGGATCCACTGGTGGAGGTTCGAATCCTCCCCTCCCAGCCAGTTTTTGTGTACCGCCATTTTAAACACAACTAACCACGTCCAGGCATACCACGCCTGGATTCTTTTTTGATATTGTGGTAGCAGTAACATTCTATGGTGTCTGTAACGTTTATCGACATCTTATGACATTTGCAACATGGCAAGTGCTTAATAGAGGTGAGGCTGTTTCAAAAATAGTGAGGTGGGTATGGAGAACAAAACAAGGGAGATGATGTAATCCCCCTCACACTTTCCATGATCGCCAAATCCTTCTCCATGCTGATCATAAAGGAAGTTTGGTCTCTTCTTCAGAGAAACCATCATTTTCTCAAGAGACTACTTCAAAAATTGCCTTCTCTCAGAGATTTCCATTGCGAGCAAGCTAAAACACGTCATACAGATTCTGATAGAGTTCATTCAGGATATAGGTAGCATCTATGTTAGAGTAGGGAAGATATGG